>NZ_JBJJBV010000168.1:0-17680 GCF_045446735.1 Nocardiopsis protaetiae | reverse complement strand
CCACCGCTCCGGGATTTGCCGTCTTCACAACCATCGACGATCGGACGATGGCCGCCTACGTGTCCGGGAAACGACAAGTTCAGCAAGACAGCGTCCTGTTGACTCCACAAGATGGGCTTCTACCAGGACAAACCGGAAGTGCAGCTGGAGCATCAGGTCATCCAGGGAGATCGGTGTACGGATCGAGAGGGGCATCCGGTGAGGAATTCTCGTCAGGGGGTTCCCCGCTCGGCATGAGCCCTCCCAGTACTTCCAACTCGGCTGTTTCAAGCTCCGGGCGATTCAGCAAGGGCTCCAGGACGAACGGCAAAGTCGGCATGTCGCTGAATCGATGCACCCATGCACGGGCATGGGTGAGGGTGGATTCCACTTGCTCGGACGTGAGGTCTCCCCGACGAAGCAATCCCCGCAGAACCGTCTGCTGTTCCAACGAACCCGGGTTGTTCCTGAGCCATGTGACACCGTGGCCTATAGCGGAGGCCGCCGCGGCTTGTGTGAGTTCGCCCCGGTCCAGGATTGCACGGATGACGAACGCCCTGTGGACATCGTAGGTGTGCTCGTTATCCGCCGCCCAGAGGAGAGAATGGTGGACGACACGCCTGACATACAGCTCCGGAAGCCCGTCGACCGAGAGAACCAGGCTCGCAAATTGATTAGCCGACGACGGATCCTGTTCATCGATCCAGGACATCAGTAGGCTTATGGCTCGCTCCGCTTGATCAGCGTTCAGTTCAGGCCGCCGGGCCAACTTCTGGATCAGAAAACCAGAACTCAGTCCCGCGTCACCTTCGGCGAGCCAGGCAAACGAGGATTCAACGATCACCGACATCTGCTCCGGACTAGCGTCATCCCTCCTTAAAAGAAGTTGAAGAATGTAGTTCACCATAGGCCGAGACTCTATTTTAGGCAGACACTCCAGAGATTTTTCAATCACAAGCGGAGCTTCTTCATGTGTGGCGTCGACCCGCTTCAGGAGACCGATGGCAACCCTGCCTGGAAACGAACCATCGGAGCTGCTTTTGACAATCTTCACAGCAAAGGCAACAAGCGCATCGACCCACTCTTCGCTCAATTCGGGGCGATTGAGCAAGCAACCAACTATGTTCCAAGAATATTTCTTGCCGTAATGCTCGACGAGCCACAACAAAGCATGGTCCATGACACGCTCAATCACCCCGGGAGCTGGACACTTTGTTTCAAGCAACAACCCTATTAGATATCTGGCC
This sequence comes from Nocardiopsis protaetiae, assembly GCF_045446735.1. Classification (NCBI taxonomy): domain Bacteria; kingdom Bacillati; phylum Actinomycetota; class Actinomycetes; order Streptosporangiales; family Nocardiopsidaceae; genus Nocardiopsis; species Nocardiopsis protaetiae. The sequence goes on along the minus strand of NZ_JBJJBV010000168.1, from coordinate 16,454 downwards.
TCCGACTCCCTTCCATGCACAGAAACCCATTCCAAAGATGCATCTACCATCTCCTGCACACGTTCTGAATTTGATGAGAATATTTTCAGCAAAGTCTGCAGAACGTGCCTGGCGACTTCGGATCTGCCGTGAGAAGAAAGCCATAAAAATGCGTGATCAATCAACTGATCCTGGCGCGAGGAGATCAGGCCTTCCGACCTGGCCAGGACAAAAATAAGCAATCTCGCATTTTTCTCGAGAGAATACAAAGAAAGCCAGGAAAAAGAAAATTCAATGACTTTCTTTCGCTTCGCCCTGGAGAGGTCGCTTCGAGACAAAAGGCCCTGCAGGACAAAATTTGCAACCGATTTATCTCTATTTTGCGCAAGCCACTCGAAAGCCATTCGAACAACGCGTGAACCCTGTTTTGAATTCAAACTCGAATGGCGCAATAGCAAGGCAAGAGCAAAACTTGCTCCCGATTTTTCGACAAACTTTTCTGCGTGCGAAGTCAATAGATCAATGAGATGCTCGCGGCGTTCATCCGAGAGGAGGCCCCTGCTCAGGGTACCGTCTAATATTCCAATCGATACCGCAGAACTGATATGACAACTCATCCATTCGAAGGCATAGGCCAAAATCTTCTCGGATAATTCCGAGTCATGGCCTCGATCATTCGGGAAGATATCCGTCCGTGCGAACAAGGGCTGGAAAACGTAGCTCGCGGGCCCGGAACTGCCATACTCGTCCAGCCACAAGAGCGTGTAATCCATGGTCTTCCGAAACTGATCAGTGCTGAGATCGCTTTCCCTCAGAAGACTGCCGAGGACATAGCTCGAGTTCTTCCCGAGGCTTCGTGCCTCCAGATGTACAAGGGTATGGTCCACCACGGCTGTTGAATGTTCGGGGCCGAGGTCATCCAGGTCCAGCAGCGCCCGAAGCACAAACGCCGCACCCTCGGTCTCCACATAATCTCGAAGCCAGAGGAGGGCGTACTCGATCGCCCGCACCTCGTCATCCGAACCGAGGTCATCCAGGTCCAGCAGCGCCCGGAGCACGAACCCCGCACCCTCGGTCCCCACATGATCCTGGAGCCACAAAAAGGCCTTCTCCACCACAGCCGACCGGTGCTCAAGGCTGAGGCCTTCCTGTTCCAACAGCGCCCGGAGCACGAACCCCGCACCCTCGGTCCCCACATGATCCTGGAGCCACAAAAAGGCCTTCTCCACCACAGCCGACCGGTGCTCAAGGCTGAGGCCTTCCTGTTCCAACAGCGCCCGGATAAAGTAACTGTGCGAAGCCTTCAGATTTCCGCCCAGAGTCCCGAAAGCAACCTTTTTCACCTCAGAAGCATCCTCGGGGGAGAGATCATTTCGCCCGAGGAGCCTGGATACAACAAACCCGACGTCGCTCGTTTCTTTGTTTTTCCTTATCCACTTGAGGGCGAAGGAAATATCCTTGACCGCTTGACTCTGGGTGAGTTCCTCGTGTCCGAGGAGAGCTTGCAGAACAAAGCTTGCGTCAGGTTCCAGGTGATTTTTTGTCAGCCACACCTGAGCATGACTGATCGCTCTTCGCGACTGGTTGGCAGAAATATTTTTCCGACTCAGAACCTTATGGAGTATAATCCAAGCAGAAGGATTATTGTGATGCTTCCCCAGCCAGCGGAGCGCGTATGAAACAATCTGTTTCACCTGTTCTTGAGAAAGATCTCGGCGAAACAGGGCTCCTTGAATGGAAAATCTCGCGGTTTCGATCCAGACGTGACCACGGAGCCATGACGACAGGTGCGTTATAGCAGATTCTAATTGTTTCTTGGTCAGCTGCGGGTGAACTATGAGGACCTGGATCACGAAGCTGGCATTGAATATCGAATGATGAGTCCCAAGCCATTCTAATGCGCGGTCGACAAGCCCCGGAACACGGCGCCCTGCAGCGGATCTCAGACCTTTATAATAGAGATGTCGGGCGGAGACCGAAATGCCGTATTCCTCAATCCAGGGAGCGGCCACCGAATCCCAGCGCTGAGCGGCCACATGAGCCCAGGCCGGGTTGTCGAGGATCGCGCCGAGCGCGTAGCCGCCCTCGTTCTCAGTCTGCGCGAGGAGGTCACCGACCTCCTCGGAGTTCGACTCCAGCCATCGCACACAGAACTCCGACAGGAACGACCCGCGCGCTTCCTGCTGGAAGTCCCAGAGCACCCTGGACAGATTAGTCGCCATCCGCCCGAACGAACGTCCTCGGTGCATGGCACTCCGCAGGAGGGTGTCAGCGATGTCCTCGCGAACGACACCGGTGCTCTTGCGGGCGAGAACGGCTTCCATGAGGTGATCGCTGACGATGTCATGGACGACCGTGACGCCCTCGGGTCCGTCTTCGATCCAGCCCATGGTGCGCAGTGTGATGATGAGGCTCCGGGCGCCCTGCTCGTCGTCCCCCAGGACGGACTTCGCCGCTTTGATCACGTCGGGCTCCGCCTGTGGGCTGACGGCGGCCATGGCGGCGCAGGCCTGCAACTCGACCGTGGGAGGTTGGTCCCGCAGCCGCGATTCCTGCTTGGGCGCGGCCAGGTCGTCCTCCCCCAACCTGCGTTCGAGCCAGGAGAGGAGGTCCCCACGGCGTATGCCCGCGAGTTGGGCGGTACCGGTGAACTGCCGGGTCCTCACCTGGCTCTCGATCTCCTGAGCGATCAGGAGGGCGAGGATGGGGCGCGTCCCGCACATCTCGGCCATCTCACTCGCCCCGAACCTCCGGGAGGCCTCCGGGGCGACGTAGGCGATGATGCCGTCGCGGATCTCGGCCTCACGGCTGTTGTCCAGGGGCAGAACGTCGAAGAGGTCGTGCGTGTACGGGCCCGAGTTCTCGGACAGCCATCCCGGCCTCGCCGAGGCGAGGATGGCGACCTTTGTCTTCTGGGCCGACGCCAGGACGAGGAGCCTGTGGCGAACGGTCGCCAGGTTGATCCCCTGGTAGTCATTGAGGTAGTCGAGAATCAGGAGTACACGCGATCCGGCTTCGGCGATCGCCGCGGCGATGTCAACATCGGTCCCTTGGAATTCACCGGTCTGGACGTGCAGGACGTCCCAGCCGTCCGCGACCGCGAGGTCCCCTACCTCGAAGCACGTTCGGCTCTTGCCGGCTCCCGCCGGGGCGACGAGGAGCGTGCCCTTGTCCCCTGCCTTGGATTTGAGGTCGTCAAGGATGTTCCGGGGGTGCGAAGGGGAATCGGTTTGGGGAGGAATGAACGGGAGTTCGGACCCCTTCAGTTTTTGCCGGAAACCGACCAGACCATCGACTACCTCACGATGGGAGATGACACCGCGGAGGCCCGATGGGCTTCCATTGATATTGACCTGGGAGTTGTTGTTTCCGTACTGAGCCGGTCCCGACCGGTGGGTGATATCCAAGTGCGGTTCACCATTTATTGGTCTGGGAATTGAAATCCCCGACCTGCACGCCCTTCGCCCCCCGGAGGTCGACCTTGTACTTGTTGGACGCCGTGCCCTCCGAGTCCAGGAGGCTCATCAGTTCCTGCGCAGCCCGGAGGAGGTCGGGGTCGTTGTCGACCTTCTTCTCCTTCAGGATTTCGGCCAGGGGAGCCTTCCACGTTTCAGGAGAGGCCTCATGGTGCTTCAATACGATCTCGCCCGCCGAGTCCTCTCCGCCGAGCCGTTTCTTCACGAGATCGCGCAGCCCGGTGTAGGCGTCCTTGACCGCGCTCGAAGCCGCATCCGTCACCCCCGAGACCGCTCCCGCCGTCAGCGCCGCAACGATCAGGGTGATGGGGTCCATGCTGGTCTCCTCGCTCGCGGCCTCGTTCATAGAATACTGATGTTCCCCCTAAATCGGCGCTCTTCAACATCATCCACACGCCTTTTCAGATAAGGGGATCATCCCATGTTTGAATGTCGGATGTTCTTCACCACGGAAATCGTTTTCCGAACGGGAGAGATTTCGGCCCGCCCGTCGTGGCAGGTCGCAACTGCCCGGTTCTGCTTGAGAAGGTCGATGCACGGTTACATGCTGTTGCGACATCTCTGGGCCCAGGGCTGTTCCATGGGCGGGATCGTGACACATCAGCGCTGATCACAGACCTGTAGCGATCCGGTCGAAACCCCCGCCAACGAGCAACAAGGACGTGTCGTTGGGCGAGGACGCCTGCAGGGTCCGCTGCGGGCACGGCCCCGACAACCTGGCCGCGCTACGCGCGGTCACCCTGGTGTTCTTGGGCCGGTTGGGCCAGGACACGGTGCCCGACGCGATCCGGTGGGTGTCGTATGAGGCGTTCACCCGCCCGCTGGACGTGATCGGACTTCGCTGAACAGTGTCAACGCCACCACTCACCGAGAATGAAACAGCCCTGCTCTGGGCCGCCCAATCGAAGGCCGACTCCTTGCGGCGGCGGTGCTCACGCTGGTAACGGGGTTGGGCGAAGATCGCTTTGCTCCTGTGGCAGCGCAGACGGGCCCGGTCAGCGGAAGAGTGGGGCTTGTCGCTCGGCACCCTGTCCAGGCGGTTCCGCGGTCTACCCGCGCTCCGCGGCGACCATGGAACACCCGTCAACGACGCGAACCTCGGACCGTTCCCGTACTGTCCGGGGCGGGGAGCACTACGCAGGAGATACCGGGGGGAAAGGGAATAGGTCGGCGGCCGGAGTTCGGTCGTCGGTCCGTGCCAGGAGCATTCGAGCACCTCGACACGGCCCGCCTCCTCCCGTGCAAGTTCCCCCTTTTCGCAGACCCCTGCCACCGGGGAGTGAGTGCGGTGGTGGAGCCAATCTCCATGATCGGTTTCTCACCGCTGGTGGCACCGATCCGAATCCAGTCGACCATCCTTCGCCAGGTGCCGCCGACGGTCCGGCGGCGGTGACTCGTGACGAACTCGGTCGGCCCCGTGTTCCGGGGCAGAATGCGGGGATGATCGTCCTGCATCCCGTCGTCGAGCTCCGCCCCGCCGACGGGTTCCCCCGTGGCCCGTCGACGACCGCCTCCCCACCGGCTTCCTCCACCTGAACGCCGGACTCTCCCCCGGCGCCATCGGTACCGCGATCATGTGCGCCGCCGCATGCAACGACATCGAGCCGTTCCCCGAGGGGCACCCGCCCCGCCCGCCGGAACCGCTGGAAGGCTTCCTCCGCGGCCTGCTCACCCTGGACGGACTCTTCGTGGCCGGGGGTGTGCGCGTCATCGACACCACGCGTCGCACCGTCCTGGTCCCCGGCTGTTGCAGCGGCCTGGGCGAGTGGCGCGACTGGCTCCGCCACCTCGACGGCGACGGCCGGCCGCCCGATCTGGGGCACGACCCCTCCCCGTTCATCGAACGCTCGGGGGACACCGTCCGCATGACGGTCGACGCCGAGACGGAGGGCGGCCCCGTCATCGAGGTGGGCGCCCCGGAACTGCGCGCGTCGCTCGGCCGGGTCGAGAACGACCTCCGGGGGTTCCTGGGTTCGGCCCGCATCTGGTCCGGACATCACCTGCCCGCCCACGCGGCACCTCTCACGGCCGCGCTCGGCCGGGCGTTGGACGTCGAACCGCCCGCCGGATAGCGCGCGGCGGCCGGGCCCGCCCCCGTCCCCGGCCGCGGCTGCGACTGCGGGCGGGGGCGGGCCGGGCGGGCTACGGGGTGAGGCGGCGGGGGCCGCGGAAGAGGAACCCGGCCTCGCGGATGGAGTCCAGGCCCAGGAGGACCATCAGGACGCGGGCCAGGCCCATGCCGAAGCCGCCGTGGGGCGGGCAGCCGTAGCGGAAGGAGTCGAGGTAGGCGCGGAGGGGTTCGGTGCCCATCCCCTTCTGTGCGGCCTGGTCGAGCAGGACGTCGTGGCGGTGTTCGCGCTGGGCGCCGGTGGTGATCTCCAGGCCCTTCCACAGCAGGTCGAAGCTGAGTGTCAGGTCCGGGTGGTCGGCGGAGCGCATGTGGTAGAACGGCCGGATCGACGCCGGATAGTGGGTGACGAACACGAATTCGTGCCCGGTCTCCGCCTTGACGTGCGCGGCCAGACGCCGCTCGCCCTCCGGGTCCAGGTCCTCCTTGACGCCGGACGGGTCCCAGCCGCCGCGCCGGAGGATCTCCTGGGCCTCGGCCATGGTGAGCCGGGGGAACGGGGTGTCGGGCACGGCGACGTCGACGCCGAAGTGCTCGGCGATCGCCGCGCCGTGGGTCCGGGCGACCCCGGTCAGGGCGTGGGCGAGCATCCCCTCCTCGAAGGCCATGACGTCCTCGACCCCGTCGGTCCACGCGAGTTCGACGTCCACGCCGGTGAACTCGGTGGCGTGCCGGGAGGTGAAGGACGGCTCGGCCCGGAACACCGGCCCGACCTCGAAGACCCTGTCGATCCCGGCGGCAATGGCCATCTGTTTGTAGAACTGCGGCGACTGCGCCAGGTAGGCGGAACGGCCGAAGTAGTCAAGTTTGAATACTTCGGCTCCGGACTCCGAGGCGGTGCCCATCAGCTTGGGCGTGTGCATCTCGGTGGCCCCCGCGGCGTACGCGAACTCGCGCATGCCCTGCTCCAGGGTCGTCTGCACGGCGAACAGCAGCCCGGCCTCGGGGCGGCGACGAACGTCGAGGAAGCGCCGGTCCAGGCGCTGTTCGATCCCCGTGTGCTCGTCGATGGGCAGCGGTGCCTCGGCGCGGTTGAGCACCTCGACCTCGTGCGGCACGAGCTCCAGGCCGCCGAGCGCAACGATCGGGTTGTCGACCACCGTGCCGGTGATCCGCACCGCGGACTCGGCCGTCAGGGATTCCAGGGCGGCCTCGACGGCGTCGCCCTGCCCGCCGCGGCGGTGGGTGGTCTGGACGGTGCCCGTGTGGTCGCGCACGACGACGAACTGCATCCGGCTCTGTAGCCGCAGGGTGCTCGCCCAGCCGCGGACCGACACCGTCTCGCCGATGTGTCGCCGCAGGTCGCGGACCAGGGTACGGCTCGTGGGATGGATCATCGGAGTCCTCCGAAGGACCTCGGAATGATCCCTTGGGGGCGTGGGCGATAAGGGAGACTCGCGGTGCCACCACGCCTTCGCCGCCGCCATGGCGGCGGCCTCGTTCGGGCCCGATCACGGGGGCCGGCCGGCGGGGCATCGGGCCCGGGACGGGCCGTTCCTCCCCGCGCTCGGGAGGGTCTTGGCCGCGGGGCGTGAAGCCGCCTTCCCAGCCACCGGCGGCTCTCTGGGTTCACGCGGTCCCGCGGTTACTCGTCTCCGTCATCGCGTTGCCCCGACCCTACGGCATCCCCGCCCGCCGCGCCCGCGACTTTCACCGGCCGTGGGGGGCCGGGTGCGGGCGCTGCCGCTCGGCCGTTCGCCGTCCGGCCGTGGTCCCGCGGCCCGTGCCTCCCCCGGCACGGCTTCCGGGCCGGACCCGGGCGTGTTCAGCGACCCGGGCGCGGCCCGCCCTCGTCGACGTCCCCGGCGGGCCCGGTGCTTTCGGCACCCCCCGCATCCCCGACGCCCCCGCCCTCCTCGCCGGGTTCGGCGGTCGGCGCCTTGCGCGCGTACATCTTCGAAAGCAGCCGATACTGCGGGGTGAGCAGGGCGGCCAGGGCCAGCAGGGCGCAGGCGAGCCCGGCAGCCACCATGACCAGGGCGATGCCCCGGGAGTCGCCGGTGCCGAGCAGCCACTCCCACTGCCGCCGCCCGGCGTCGGTGCGCATGTGCGGGATGACCCACAGCTCGGCGAGCGGCGCGATCAGCAGCGCCGTCACCGGTGCCGACGCCGCCTCGAACGTGGTCGCGAAGCCGAAGACGCGGCCCTGCTTCTCGTAGGGGACGACCCGTTGGACGACGGTCTGTTCCGCGGCCTCGACCGCCGGGATGAGGGCCATCATCAGCCAGGTCCCCACGACGAACAGCCAGCCCCACTCGCGGATCGTGAACAGCATGCCGATCACGCCGATCGCCACGGCGACCAGCAGCATGGTGCGGATCGGGTTCCCACCCAGCCCCCGCGCGGCGATGAGCGCCCCGCCGACGAACAGGCCGGTGGAGCCCACGGCGAACCAGACGCCCCAGCCCTGCACGCCGAACAGGTCGATGCCGTAGGGGTCCATGAGCGCCATCGCGACGCCGCCGAAGAGGTTGTTGAGGGTGGTGAACAGCACCAGCGCGAGCAGGCCGGGCACCGCGATCACGGCGAGCCATCCGCCGCGGATGTCGACCCACTTCACCTGCTGTTCGGCGTGGACGATGGTCCGCTCGGGGATGTGCAGCCCCGCCAGGTGGAGCACCGTGAGGGCGAGTGCGGCCACGCCGATGACGAGTGTCCACCCCATGCCGAGGAAGCCGACCGAGAGGCCGCTGAACACGCTCGTGACGAGCATCGCCAGCCCCTGCACGGAGCCGACGAGCCCGTTGGCGTTGGCGTGGCGCTCGTCGGGCACCAGCAGCGTGACGGTGGTGGAGAGCGCGATGTTGCGCAGCTGCTCCACGACCGCCCCGGCGAGCATGACGACCGCGAAGATCCAGAACCACGGCAGGCTCAGGTCCACCATGGCCGCCTCGCCGACCGCGAAGAAGAACCCGGTGTCCAGGACGAAGACGACGAGCGTGGCCAGGGTGGCCCACAGCATGACCGCCTTCTTGTGGAAGCGGTCGACGAGGGTGCCGAAGAACATGCTGAACAGCGACACGAACAGCATGTAGGAGGCGCCGATCACGCCGGTCGCGATCACGTTGCGGGTCTCGGCGTAGATCCAGAACGTCAGCGCGAACCACAGGAAGCCGGTCGTCACGTTGGCGACGGCGGTGTTGACGAGCACCTGCACGAAGATGCGGAACCCGTCGGGCGGCACCGCGACGCCCTGCGAGGTGGCCGGGGGCGTCGGGGGCACCGGCTCCGCTGCGCCCCCGGCCGGTGGCGTGGACTCGCTCATGCGCCGGCTCCTCCCCCGTCGCTCCGATCCCGTCGATCCGGGTGTCAGACCAGGTTACGAGCGGGCAGGGACACATTGACGGTGCATCCGGCCCCCGGTGCGGTGGTGACGCGGGTCGCTCCGCCCGCCAGGCGGGAGATGTGGTCGATGATGCGCAGCCCGACGTGCCCCGCCTCGGGGTCGGCGTCGGGGTCGAACCCGGCGCCGTCGTCGCTGACGGTGATGTGCACCGACTCCCGGTCGGCCTCGACCGTGACCGCGACCGAGCCGGCCCCGGAGTGTTCGGCGGCGTTGATGAGCAGTTCGCGGGTGATCCGGTAGACGACCTCGGCGGTGTCGTCGGCGGCGCTGGCCCGGCCGACGTGGAGTTCGGTGGCGGGGATGCCGGTGTCGCGCAGCAGGCCTTCGAGGGCGTCGGGCAGCGCCTCCCAGGTCAGGTCGGGCGGCACGAGGTCCTCCAGGAGCCCGCGCAGGGTGCGCACGTCGCCGCGCAGCAGGTCGGCGATGCTCTCGATCCGGGCCGGGTCGGGGTGGTCGCTGCGGGCGAGGGTGGTCAGGGCGAGGGAGGCGCCGGCCAGGTCCTGGACGACGCCGTCGTGCAGGTACTGGCCCAGCCGGGCCCGCTCCCGGTCGCGTTCGGCGGTGGCCCGGTCGATGAGCGCGGCGCGCTCCCGGTCGGCGCGGACGAGGTGGCGGGCGAGCAGGGCGGCGACGGGCAGGGTGGCGACGGCGAGCACGGCCATGCCGCCCAGGACGAGCGGCAGCACCCGGCGGTGCAGCTGCTCGGCCTTCTCCGTGGTGGTGGTCTCGAAGTAGCTCTCCAGCAGGAAGTCCCGGCCGTCGGCCCGGAACGCGGTGAAGATCTCGACCAGGTCGGTGTCCTGCCGGAACTCGGTGCGGTGGGCGGGGTCGTCGGGCACCGGGATGACGAGCGTCCGGTCGGTCCCGAAGATCTCCTCCCGCTCGGGGCGCAGGGGTTTCTCCTGGCCGATCAGCTCCTCCAGGTCGGAGTAGACCAGTCGGAGCGTCCCGCCGTCCTCGACGCGTTCCCACACCTTGACGCGGACCAGGGTCCCGGCGCGGACGTGCGGCAGGAGCAGGTCCTCGAAGGTGTCCCGTGTGGTGGGCCCGGAGTGCTGTTCGAGGGAGGTGACGACGGCGCCCTGGACCAGCCGGGCGGTCTCCTCGGCGTCGGCCACCAGGTCCTGCCGGGCGGTGGCGTCGGCCAGGGCCACGACGACGGCGGAGGCGGCCGCGGCGACGGTGAGCACGACGGCGAGGTAGATCGCCAGTGCCCTGCGGATGACGGGGGGCGGGCCGCTCATGCGTGTTCGGGGTCCAGCAGCCCCGCCCGGCGCACCGCGGCCAGGGCCTCGATCTGGGAGGTGGTCCCGGTCTTGCGCAGCAGGGCTTTGACGTGTTCGCGGACGGTGTGGGGGCTGATCGCGAGGGCGCGGGCGATCGCCACGGGGCTGAGCCCCTCGGAGATCAGTTCCACGACCTGGCGTTCGCGGCTGGTGAGGGTGATGTCCGCCACGGTGCCGGGTTCGGCGGTCCGCAGTTCCCGCAGCACCAGGTCCAGGGATCCGTCCTTGGCGAGCACGGGGATCCCGTGCTCGGCCGCGTCGGCGGTGAGCCGCGCGGTGGGGAACGCGGTCAGCACGATCACGCGCGCCCGCGGTTCGTGGGCGTGCAGGGTGCGGGCCAGCTCAAGCCCGTCGCCGTCGGGCAGTCGGAGGTCGATGACCGCCGCGTCGAAGCCCGTGGCGGCGGCGATCTCCAGCGCGGCCCGGCAGGTGCGGGCGCGGGCGACGCAGCGGATTCCCGGCTGGGCGTCGAGCGTGTAGCCCAGGAGTTCGGTGAACACCCGGTGGTCGTCGACGAGGAGTACCCGCGTGTCCGGCAAGGAACACCCCCCAATTTTCGGTATTCACCCGGCACGAAACAGAGCTTAGCCTACCCTTACATTTTTGTTTCCCCCGCCTGAACTGGAGTTCTACCGATCATGCGCACACGTCGCACCCTTGCCCTGGGCGCCGCCCTGATCTCCGTGTCGTTCGCGGCCACCGCCTGTGCCGGGACCGGCCCGGAGGACTCCCCCGCCGCCCCGGGCGAGGCCGCGGGAGAGGGCGACGGGAACCTGGTCCTCTACTCGGGCCGCAGCGAGGACCTGATCGCCCCGCTGATCGAGCAGTTCACCGAGGAGACCGGGATCGAGGTGGAGGTCCGCTACGGGTCCACCGGCGAGATCGCCGCGCTGCTGCTGGAGGAGGGCGACGCCACGCCCGCGCAGGTGTTCCTGTCCCAGGACGCCGGGGCGCTGGGCGAGCTGACCTCCGCGGGGCTGGCCTCGACCCTGCCCGCGGAGATCGCGGACACCGTCCCGGACGGGTTCACCAGCACCGACGACAGCTGGGTGGGGGTGACCGGCCGGGCGCGGGTCATCGCCTACGACGGCGAGGAGTACACCGAGGACGAGGTCCCGGACGCGGTCGCCGACCTGGTCGACTCCGAGTGGAGCGGTGAGATCGCCTTCGCCCCGGGCAACGCGAGCTTCCAGTCGTTCGTCACCGCGCTGCGCGTCCTGGAGGGCGAGGAGGCCGCCCAGGAGTGGGTGGAGGGCGTCGCCGGCAACGACCCCGTGCTGACCGAGAGCAACGGCGACAGCCTGGAGCTGGTCAACACCGGTGCGGCCGGGCTCGGCCTGATCAACCACTACTACTGGTTCGAGGCGGCCGCCGAGGCCGGTGCGGACAACATGCGCGCCCAGCTGAAGTTCCTGCCCGGCGACCCCGGCGGGATCGTGAACGTGACCGGCGCGGCCGTCCTGGCCGGGGCCGAGGGCGACCCCGACGCGCTCGCCTTCGTGGAGTACCTGGTCTCCGACGCGGGCCAGACCTACTTCGCCGAGACGACGTACGAGTACCCGCTGGTGGAGGGCACCCCGGCCCCCGAGGGCCTGCCGGAGCTGGAGTCCCTGGTCAACCCCGGGCTGGACCTGAGCGACCTGGAGTCCCTGGCCCGGACCCAGGAGCTGCTGGCCGGCGCCGGCCTCATCTGACCCGCCCGATGCCCCGTCCCCACTCCGCGCGCATCCCGTCCCCGCTCCTGGCGGCGGCGGGATGCGCCGCGTTGCTCGCCTCCGTCCCGCTCATCTACCTGGCCGTGCGCATCACCGACGCCGGGGCCGACGGGCTCCTCGCCGTCCTGTCCCGGCCCCGGATCCCGCTGCTGCTGGCCAACACGGTCGCCCTGGCCGCGGCGGTGACCGTGTCCGCGACCGTCCTGGGCGTGCTGTCGGCCTGGGTCCTGGCCCGGGTCCACCTGCCGGCCCGGCGCCTGCTGGGGGCGCTGGTCGTGCTGCCGCTGGCGGTCCCGTCGTACCTGGCGGCGTTCGGGTGGCTCGCCGCGTTCCCCCACATCCACGGGTTCTGGCCCGCGTGGCTGGTGCTCACCGTCGTGACCACCCCGTACGTGGTGCTGCCGGTGACGGCGACGCTGCGCGGCGCCTCGGGCGCCCACACCGACGTGGCGCGGACCCTGGGGTGCACGCCCATGGGCGCGTTCCGGCGCGTGACCTGGCCGGCGATCCGGGGGTCGGCGTTCGCGGGCGCCCTGCTGGTGTGCCTCTACGTCCTCGCCGACTTCGGCGGCGTCGCCCTGTTCCGGTACCCGGTGCTCACCACCGCGGTCCACCAGGCGTACGGGGCGACCTTCGACCGCAACTACGCGGCCGTGCTCGCCGGGATCCTCGTGCTGGTCGCGCTCCTGGTGTACCTGGGAGAGCGGCGGCTGCGGCCGTCCCGGCAGTTCTCGGTGGACCGCGAGGACTCCCGTGTCCCGCTGCGGATCGGGGGGTGGACGCCGTGGGCGGTCGCCGTCCTGCTGCTGCCGGTGGCGGGCGCGGTGGGCGTGCCGGTCGTCAGCCTGCTGAACCGGCTGCGGGCCGCGGAGAGCGTCGCTGTCCTGGACCTGCCGGGGCTGGCCGAGGCGACGGTGAACACCGTCCTGCTCTCCGGCGCCGGCGCCCTGATCGCGGTCCTGCTCGCCCTGCCCATCGCCACCCTCGCCGCCCGGTACCGGGGCCGTATCGCCCGGGTCCTTGAGGCGGTCGCCTCGCTGCCGCTGGCCGTGCCCGGGATCGTGATCGGGCTGGGGCTGGTGTTCTTCTCCCTGGGAGTGGTGCCGGTCCTGTACCAGACCGCCGCCATGCTGGCCTTCGCCTACGGGGTGCTCTTCCTGCCCAAGGCGATCGGCACGGTCCGCGCCTCCATCGAACGCGTCCCCACCGACCTGGAGGACGTCGCCGCCACCCTGGGCCACGGCCGCCTGCGCCGGTGGTGGGAGGTCACGGCCCGGCTGGCCCGGCCGGGGGTGGTGGTGTCCGTCCTCTTCATCACGGTCACCGCGATGAAGGAGCTGCCCGCCACCCTCCTGCTCCGCCCGACCGGGATGGAGACCCTGGCCGTCAGGGTCTGGGCCAAGACCGACATCTCGGCCTACGGGGCCGCCGTCCCCTACGCGCTCGCCCTGCTCGTGGTGGCGGCCGTCCCCGCGCTCCTCCTCGCCCCCCGCGGCGACCGCTCCGACATGGAAACGATCCGATGAGCAGCCTCACCGTCCAGGACCTCACCGTGCACCTCGGTGGCCGGCGCGTCCTCGACCAGGTCTCCTTCACCGTGGACGCCGGTGCGTTCGCCGTCGTCATCGGCCCCAGCGGCTGCGGCAAGTCCACCCTGCTGCGCGCCGTCGCGGGCCTGATCCCGGCCCGGGCGGGGCGGGTCGCCCTGGACGGGGCCGACCTCGGCTCGGAGTCGGTGTCCGTGCCGCCGGAGCGGCGGCGCATCGGCTGGGTGCCGCAGAGCCCCTTCCTGTTCCCGCACCTGACCGTGGCGCGGAACGTGTCCTTCGGGGCGCCGCCCGCACCGGGGCGCAACCGGTGGCCGCGGTGGTCGCGGCGCGGGCCTCTGGACGAGGCGACCGGGGAGCTGCTCGACCTGGTCGGCATCCGGGAGCTGGCGGACCGGTTCCCGGACCAGCTCTCGGGCGGGCAGGCCCAGCGGGTGGCGCTGGCCCGGGCGCTGGCGGCCCGGCCCCGGCTGCTGCTGCTCGACGAGCCGTTCGCGGCTCTGGACCCGCAGATCCGGGTGGAGCTGCGCGATGAGCTGATCGACCTGCTGCGGCGCCTGGGCGTCACCGCGGTCATGGTCACCCACGACCAGGGCGAGGCGCTGCAGACGGCGGACACGGTCATCGCCCTGCGCGAGGGGCGGCTGGTGCAGCAGGGAACACCGGTGTCGCTGTACCGCGGCCCCTCGACCCCGTGGCTGGCGTCCTTCCTGGGCGAGGCCAACTTCCTGCGGGGGCGGGCGTCGGCGGGCCGGGTGGAGACCGCCCTGGGCGGGATCGCCCTCGCCGGGCCCGCCGAGGGCGAGGTGACGGTGATGCTGCGCCCCGAGCAGCTGGTGCGGCGCCCCGACGGGGTGCCCATGCGGGTGGTCCGGGTCCGCTACCACGGGCACGACGCGCTCGTCGAGCTGGACGCGGGGCTGGGGGAGCCGCTGCTGGCGCGGCTGCCCTCCGACGCCGTCCCGGCCCCGGGGGACAAGGTGTCCTTCCGCCCCGAGGGGAGCGCGCCCTCCTACGACGGGTGACCCGGGCCGGTCAGGGACCAGCCAGCCAGGAGGTCCAGCGCCCGCCGCGAGGGCGAGTCGGGCTCGGTCGAGTAGACGAACAGCGTGGTGTCGGCGTCGCCCGGCAGGGTGAGGGTCTCGAACTCGACGGTGAGGTCTCCGACCAGCGGGTGCCGCAGCCGCTTGGAGCCGTGTGTGCGCTGGTGGACGCGGTGCTCGTCCCACCAGCCGTCGAACGCGGGGCTGTGCTCGCGCAGTTCGGCGACCAGCTCGGCCGTGGCCCGGTCGGCGGGGTCGTTCCCCGCCTCCAGGCGGAGGTTCCGCACCGCGGCGCGGGCCTGTTCCTCCCAGTCGACGAACAGGGTGTGCGCCTCCTCGTCCAGGAGCATCCACCGGGTGTAGTTGCGCCGCGCGGCGGGGAAGCGCTCGAAGTCGGTGAACAGGGCCCGGCCCAGGCGGTTCTGCGCGAGCACGTCGGCCCGCCGCCCCAGGACCAGGGCGGGCGCCCCCTCCAGCGCCCCGAGCAGCTGGTGCAGCCCGGGGCGGACCCGCTGGACCGGGTGTGCGCGCGGCCGCGGCGTCCCGGTGCCCGGGCCGATCAGGTCGGCCAGGTGGGCGCGCCCGGCCGGGTCCAGGTCCAGGGCACGGCCGATGGCCTCCACCACCGACGGGGACGGCACGATCCGCCGCCCCTGCTCCAGCCGGGTGTAGTAGTCGGTGGACACCCCGGCCAGGAACGCGACCTCTTCGCGGCGCAGGCCGGGCACGCGGCGCACCCGGCCGTCGGCGGGCAGTCCGGCGCGGGAGGCGTCGCACTGGCCGCGGGCCCGGCGCAGGAAGTCGGCCAGTTCCGTGTTCTTCTCCGCCATGCACCCCATTGTGGGGGCGCCGCGGCGTCCGGGGGCGGCCCCGGGTGGGTCTGTCGGTCCCAGGCGGCCCGGGACCGGGACCGCACGGGCCTGTTGTCCGGCGGAGCGGTCGCCGTGCCGGCGGGAGTCTGGACGTGTCGGTACCCGACTCTCCGGAAGGAAACGATCATGACCTACCCCACCGGCCGTCCGGCCACGTGGTTCGTCACCGGCGCCTCACGCGGCCTGGGCCTCGAACTCGTCAAGCAGTTGCTGGAGCGCGGCGACAACATCACGGCGACCACCCGGTCCCCCGAACGGCTGGCCGGCGCGCTCGCAGGCACCGACACGTCCCGGCTGCACGCCGCGGCGGTCGACCTCACCGACCAGGCACAGGTCTCGCGGGCCGTCGCCGAGACCAGGGAGCGGTTCGGCGGCCTGGACGTGGTCGTCAACAACGCCGGGTACGGCTACCTGGCCGCCGTCGAGGAGGTCTCCGACGCCGACGCCCGCGCGATGTTCGACGTCCAGGTCTTCGGGGTCTGGAACGTGCTGCGCGCCGTGCTGCCGGGCTTCCGCGAGGACCGGGGCGGCCATGTCATCAACGTGTCGTCGGTGCTGGGGCTGCTCTCCTTCCCCGGCTGGGGCCTGTACACCGCCGGGAAGTTCGCCCTGGAGGCGATCACGGAGTCCCTGGCCGCCGAGGTCGCCGACCACGGTGTCAGGGTCAACCTGGTGGAGCCGGGCTACATGCGCACGGACTTCCTGCGGCCGGTGTCGATCGGCCTGCCCGCGTCGGCCGGCGACGCCTATCCGGCGGTCCGCGCGATGGTCGAGGAGCACCTGGACCGGATCCCCGGCACCCAGCCCGGCGACCCGGCCAGGGCCGCCGCGGCGATCATCACCGTGGCGGTCACCGGCGGGGCACCCCTGCACCAGCTGCTCGGCTCGGACTCGCTGGCGCTCGTGGAGGGCCGTCTCCAGGCACTGGCCGCCGACCTGGAGGCCTCGCGCGGACTCGCCGCCACCACGGACTTCCCGCAGGCCTGAACGGCTCGGTGCCCGGTTCGGTGCCCGGCCCCGGGGCCGGGCACCCGCTGACCCGGGTCAGAATCCGATGGGCAG
>NZ_JBJJBV010000167.1:0-15317 GCF_045446735.1 Nocardiopsis protaetiae | reverse complement strand
GGGCGGGCGCCCGCCCCCACTCCATCCGCGACCAGGGCGCCGCCAGCTCCCCGGTGTCGCGGATCGCCACCGGCTCCAGCTCCCCCACCGGCGGCGCCTGCCCGTGGCGGGCGAACACCGATTCCACGTACCGGTGCCCGGTGTCGGCGGCCACGAACACCACCCGCCGCTCGGGCGCCCGCCGCGCCTCCCAGCGGGCCACCAGGTGGGCCGCCCCGCTGGAGAGCCCCGCGAACACCGCGTGCTCGCGCAGCAGCGCCACACTCCCGGCCAGGGCGGCGTCGAACCCCACCCAGTGGATGACGTCGTACAGGGTGTGGTCCACGTTCCCGAACGGGATCGAGCTGCCGATCCCCGCGATGATGATCTCCTTGTCGCGCACCGCCTCCCCGCCGAAGGTGACGCTGCCGAAGGGCTGCACCCCCACCAGTTCGGTGTCGGGCGCCCGCTCGCGCAGGAACGCGGCCAGCGCCCCTGTCGAGGCCCCCGACCCCACCCCGCCGACCACCGTCACCGGCGCCGGGTCCAGCTCCTTGGCGATCAGGTCGGCCACCGCCCGGTACCCCAGGTAGTGCACCGAGTCGTGGTACTGCCGCATCCAGTGGTAGTCGGGGTGCTCGGCCAGCAGCTCCCGCACCCGGGCCACCCGCCGGCTCTGGTCGAACCGCAGGTCGTCGGAGGGCGGCACCTGTTCCAGGGTGGCGCCCAGGATCTCCAGCTGCACCCGGGTGGTCCGGTCGATGGTGGTGGACCCCACGATGTGGCAGCGCAGCCCGTACCGGTGGCAGGCCAGCGCCAACCCGTAGGCGTAGATGCCGCTGGAGCTGTCCATCAGGGTGTCGCCGGGGCGCACGGCCCCGGTGTCGAGCAGGTGGCGCACGGCCGCGGCGGCCGAGGCCACCTTCATGGATTCGAACCGCAGGCACACCAGCCCGCCGCCGAGGTCGATCAGGTCCGGTCTGCCAAGGGTCTCGCACACGTGGTCGTCCACGTCGTCTCTCCAGGGGTCGGGGGGCTGGTGGGAAAGACCCGGGTGGGCACGAGTCCCGCCCCGCGCAACCGGTCCAGGGCGGTGTCGATCCGGGCCCCCAGGTCGTCGGCGCGAGCGTCGAAGAGCACACCGGCGACGTTGCCGCTGTGCGCGACCTGGACGCCGACCGCCCCGCACAGGCGGGCGACGCCCTTGAGCGTCCCCAGTTCCGGCTTGGGCAGAACCCGTTGGTTCAACACGGCGCTCTCGGTGCTGATCCGCCCCACCTCGGCGGCGTCCTGGGCCGCGACCGCCTCCCGCAGCGCGGTGCGCAGCCGCTCCCCGGCGGCGGCCTCCACCCGGTCCACCCGGGCCCGCAGGCCCAACGTGTTGACCGGGGCGCCGCCGCCGGTCAGGCAGCCCACCACCACCAGCGGCGGCAGCGGCCCGCCCAGGTCCTCCAGGACCCGGCCCTCGCGCTGGGCGAACAGCAGCGCCCGCCCGCCCTCCCACATGAGGGGGTCGCTGGCGCCCTCGGCGGCCACCGCGATGCGGGCGACGGTGGCGGGGGTCGGGTCCACCCCGAACCCGGCGCACACCGCCCGCACCGCGGCGGTGACGTCGCTGGTGGAGGAGCCCAGCCCCAGCCCGGTGGGGGCGCCGCCGCGCAGCCGCAGCGTCCCCCCGCACACCCGCACGCGCCGGGTGGCGCATTCGGCGGCGGCCAGGGCGGCGGCGCGGGCCGCCTTGACCCGCCCGGGCGGGTGGACCTCCATCCGGTGGGCGGGGGTGCCGGGCCGGGGGGTGAACACGGCCTCGGTGACGGGGTCGGCCATGGGCAGGGTGACCAGGCCCCGGCGGGGCCGGCCGCGCCGGTCCAGGAACACCCCCTGGACGATCTCCCCGTGGTGGCAGGCGGCGCGGCCGGTGCCGGTGATCACGAACCGGCCCCCGCCCCGTCGGCGCGGTACCGGTACAGGGCGGTGGGCACCGCGCTGAACTGGGAGAACGGGAACGGTTCGGCGGACAGCGAACTGACCCCCTCGCCGAGCAGGGCGCGGGCCACGGCGGCGCCGCTCTGGGCGTACACCACCAGCGGGATGCCGCGTTCGCGACAGCGCGCCAGGATGGTGTCGAAGCTGCCGTTGCCCAGGGTCATGCCGGTGGCCACGATCGCGTCGGCCTCTTCCAGCACCCCGTCCATGGACGCGGCGACCTCGTCCCCCCACTGGGTGCGGCGCAGGTTCAGGTCGCACGGCAGGCACTGGCCGCCGCGTTCGCGGATGGCGGCGACCAGCGGGTTGACCACCCCGATCAACCCGACCTTGCGCCCCCGCGGGTCGGGCAGCAGCCCGGCGATGGCCGCGTCCCGCGCCACGGCCCGCTGTTCGGGGGTGCCCTCGGGCAGGGTGACGGCCTCCGCCCGGGGGTCGCGGTGGTGGGGCAGCGCGGCGGCCAGGTGGGCGTCCAGGGCGGCCAGCCGCAGCGGGGCGGGCCGCCCCTCGTCCAGCAGCTCGCCCAGCGGCAGCCCGGACGCCTCGGCGCACACCGCCGGGTCGAGCTCGCCGTCCTCGAACGCGCACGCGCCGAACGCGGCCCCGACCCGGACCAGCACGTACCGGTTGAGGTAGGTGACGTCGCCCCCGGCCAGGCGGGTGCCGTGGTGGACCCAGAACACGCTGGTGGCCACCGGCAGCGGCGCCGGGGAGGTGCGGGCCGCCTCGAACAGGTCGCTGAGGGTCTTCACGCGTCCCCTTCCCGGGTCAGGCGGAACAGGTAGGTGAGCACGCCGTCCTCCCAGTCGTGCAGGTGGGCGACCTCCGCCGAGAAGCCCAGGTCGGCGGCGCGCCCGATGATGGTGCGCAGGTCGGCGGTGTTGGAGACGATGAGGTGGACCTCCCCGCCGGGGGCGAGCAGTCCGCGTTCGGCGATCTGGGTGAAGAACGCGTCGGTCACCGGCGCGCCCACGCACACGTTGCGCACCACGTCGGGGTCCTCGCTCACCGCCTGGCTGACGGCGGGCGGGTTGAAGGTGATGACGTCGAACGCGGTGCCGCCCGGCACGGCGGAGAACTGGTCCGACACCTTGGCGGTGAACACGGTGCCGGGCGCGGCCTCCCCCACGACGCTCCGGTACACGGCCTCGGTGGCGGCGACGCTGTCGGGGTGCACGTCCAGGGCGTGGACGGTACGGGCGCCGCGCAGGGCGGCGACGGCGGCCTCCACGCCCAGCCCGCAGCCCATGGCGGCGTAGCGGCGGCCGCGCACGTCGATGGCGCCGTCGAGGATGCGCTGGTGGACCATGCGGCTGGTGGCGCCGGGCAGGAAGACGCCGGGGGGTACGTCCAGGGTCCACCCGTTCCATTCGTAGCGGCGGTGGGTGGCCAGGTCGGCGCGGGGGCGGTTGAGGTCGATGATCTGCGCGGCCGGGAGCGGGGGCGCCAGCGTGGCGATGAGCGAACGGTCCACTCGGTTCCTTTCGGGGGAGAAGGGGGTCGTCCTGAGCGGCACTATAGGGGAAATGAAAATCGTTGTCATCGATATGGGCGAACACGGAACGTGATCCATCCCGCACCCACGGGCGCGCCGCGGCGCGCCCGGGACGGACATTCCCACTTCTCCCCCCGCGAAAGCGGACCGCTTCCGGCCCGCCGCACCCCCTTGCCGACGCGCCGCCCGCCCCGATATCGCCACATCGGTCGCCACTGATAATCGTTTTCACTACAGTGGACGGGCAGCCATCACCACCTTCCGGAGAGTGAGAACCACCGCGTGTCCTCGACAACGGCGCCGAACACCGAACCCGCCGCCCACCCCGGCGGCCCGCTGCGCGACCCCGCCTTCTGGCGCCTGTGGAGCGCCACCACCGCCTCAGGGCTGGCCACCTGGGCCCTGCCCTTCATCCTGGGCCTGGCCGTCCTGGACGGCTCCCTCACCGTCACCGCCCTGGGCCTGGTCCTGGCCCTGCGCACCGCCGGCTTCCTCGTGGCCGTCCCCGCCGGCGGCCTGCTCGCCGACCGCCACTCCCGCCGCGCCGTCGTACTGTGGTCGGGCCTGGCCGCCGCCCTGGCCACCCCCGTCATCGTCCTGGGCCTGGGCACCTCCACCGCCCTCATGGCCGCGGCCGCCGTCGTCGTGGGCGCCGGCCAGGGCGCCTGCCGCCCCGCCTTCCAGGCCCTGACCGCCGAGGTCGTCGCCGAACGGCACCGCCAGCAGGCCAACGCCGCCCTCACCTTCTCCACCCGCGTCAGCACCCTGCTCGCCCCCGGCCTGACCGCCCTGCTGGCCCTGGTCACCGGCATCTGGGTGCTGCTGCTGGGCACCGCCGTCCTGTGGCTGGTCGCCGCCCTGGCCCCCGCCCCCGGCTCCCACACCCCGGGCACCGCCCCCGGGCCGCGCACCCGGGCGCCGTTCCACACCGAGTTCCTGGACGGCCTGGCCGAGGCCCGCCGCCACCCCTGGTTCCTGGCCGGGCTGGGCGCGCTCACCGTCGTCATCGCCACCGGCTACTCCGCCACCGGCGTCCTGCTGCCCCTGGCCAGCCGCGACCACTACGGCAGCGAGGCCGTCCTGGCCGGAGCCCTGACCGCCTACACCGCCGGCGCGCTGCTGGGCGCGGTGATCGTCTCGCGGTGGAAGCCGCGCGCCCGCGGCCGGGCGGCGCTGGCGGGGCTCGGCCTGTACGCGCTGGCCCCGCTGAGCCTGATCGCCCCCGTCGGCCCGGTCGTGGTCATGGCCGCCTACGCCCTGGTGGGGGTGGGCATCGAGCTGTTCAACGTCCCCTGGTTCACCGCCGTGCAGCGCGAGGTCGCCCCCGACAAGCTGGCCCGGGTCTCCTCCCTGGACTTCCTGTTCTCCTACGGGCTGGCCCCGGTGGGCCTGGCCCTCATCGGCCCGGCGGCCGCCGCCTGGGGCGCCGGGCCGGTGCTCATCGCCTGCGCCGCGGCCTGCCTGGCCGCCCCCGCCCTGGCCGCCCTGGCCCCCGGCGCGCGCACCTTCTCCACCCCCCGCCCCGCCCCCGAGGCCCGGGCCCCCGCCCAGGCCTGAGCCGCCCGCCACCGGCGCGGCGCCCGCCGTGAACGCCTCGGCCGACCGGGACGGGCCGGCCGAGGCGCGGTCCCGGGCACGATCCGGACCGCGCACCGGTCCGGCTGCGCGAGCGGCCCGCACACCGCCTCCGCGCGGACCCCGCTCACCGGGCCGACGGCAGGGGCGGCGCCCACCGCCGCTTCTCCGGCCCGCGCGAGAGGCGCCTCACACCCCGGGTGTCCCGGCCGGCGGCGGCCTCGTGTATCGTTTGAAAACGGTTTTCATTTTCAAGAGAGAGGAGGCGACCATGCGCGTGGCCGTGATCACCGGCCTGCACCGCCGAGCGCGCGAGCGCGCCGTCCAGGCCGCCCTGGAGGTGCCCCGCACCCTCGTCGTCCACCACGACCTGTCCGAGATCGGCGAGGGCACCGTCCACCGCATCACCCGCGACCACCGCGGCGAACTCGACCGCGACCCCGTCCACCTCGTCCACGCCTGCGCCTCGTGCACCCTGCGCGAGGACCTCATCCCCTTCCTGCTGGCCACCGCCGCCATCGGCGAACACGACCTGTGCGTCGTGGAGGCCTGGGACGGCGTCGAACCCCGCATGGTCGCCGAAGCGGTGGCCGCCCAGCCCGAGCTCACCCTCACCGCCGTCGTCACCGCCGTGGACGCCGACCGGCTGCTGCCCGACCTGGCCTGCCACGACGACCTCGTCGACCGCGGCCTGGACATCGCCGAGAACGACGAACGCGCCGTCAGCGAGGTCCTCACCGCCCAGATCGAGTACCCCACCGCGATCGCCCTGCACGGCCGCAGCCACCTCGCCGAGGCCCGCGCCCTGATCGAACACCTCAACCCGGCCGCCGCCGTCCTGGACCCCACCGACACCAGCGCCCTCACCGCCGGCCGCTTCGACACCGCCGCCGCCCACAACCGCTGCGACCCCCTGGGCGCCCACCACGGCGAACGCACCACCGGCCGCGTCCGCACCGTGGTGTGGTCCAGGCGCCGCCCCCTGCACCCGGCCCGCCTGCACGAGGCCATGGACCACCTGGTCTCCATGACCCTGCGCGGCCGCGGCCGCCTGTGGCTGGGCAGCCGCCCCGACACCGTCCTGGTGTGGGACTCCCACCGCGACCTGGCCACCGTGGCCGCCGCCGGCCCCTGGCTGGCCGCCCTGCCCGAGGCCGCGCTCGACCTGGTCCCCGAGGCCCGCCGCACCGGCGCCCTCCTGGACTGGGACCCGGCCGTGGGCGACCGCTGCCAGCACCTGGCGTTCACCGGCGTGGACCTGGACGCCGACCGGCTCACCGCCCTGCTCGACTCCTGCCTGACCACCGACGACGAGACCGCCTTCGCCGACGACCCCTTCGCCGCCGCCGAAGGCTGAGAGGAGGCCCCCGTGGCCGACCGACGCACCACCGACAAGAACAAGAAGAAGACACCCCGCAAGTTCGCCAACCCGCTGGGCGACGCCGACCACGTCGACTACAAGGACACCGACCTGCTGCGCCGGTTCATCTCCGAGAAGGGCAAGATCCGCAGCCGCCGCGTCACCCGCGTCACCGCCCGCCAGCAGCGCCTCATCGCCGCCGCGGTCAAGAACGCCCGCGAGATGGCCCTGCTCCCCTACCCCGGCCCCGCCACCACCCGCTGACACCCGCCCCGAAAGAAAAAGAAAGGAACCCGCCCGTGTCCCGCGTCTGCCAGGTCACCGGCAAGGCACCCGCCTTCGGCCACGCGATCTCCCACTCCCACCGGCGCACCAAGCGCCGCTTCGACCCCAACATCCAGACCAAGCGGTACTGGCTGCCCAGCGAGCAGCGGTTCGTCAAACTCAAGGTCAGCACCAAGGGGATGAAGGTCATCGACGCCCGCGGCATCGAACGCGTCGTCGCCGACATCCGCGCCCGCGGGGAGAAGGTCTGATGGCCAAGAAGAGCAAGATCGCCCGCAACGAGCAGCGCAAGGCCACCGTCGCCCGCTACGCCGAGCGCCGCGCCGAACTCAAGCGCCTCATCAAGAGCCCGCACACCGACGAGGACACACGCGCCGCCGCGGTGGCCGAGCTGCGACGCCAGCCCCGCGACGCCAGCGCCACCCGGGTGCGCAACCGCGACTCCGTCGACGGTCGGCCCCGCGGGCACCTGCGCAGGTTCGGGCTGTCCCGGATCCGCTTCCGCGAGATGGCCCACCGCGGCGAGCTGCCGGGCATCACCAAGTCCAGCTGGTAGCGGGCGCCGCCCGGCGGCCCCGGGCGGCCCTGCCGCGGCCCGCGCCGCCCCCGCACGGCCGCTGCGGGCCCGGTCATCCCGGAGGCCCCGTCCGACCGGCCCCCCGCGCGGCCCGCGAACCCTCCCGGTCCGGGCGCCCCCGCCGAGTCCTCTCTCCCTCCTCACGGCGGGGGCGCCCCCGCATCAAGGAGCGCGCCCTCACGACAGGGCCGCCCTCCTTCCGGCGAGGACACCTCCCCCTCCCCCGGCAGGACGCCCCCTCGCCTCGGGGGCGCTCTCCCGGCAGGAGAGGGGCGCTCCCCCATGACGCGGGCGCCCCCTCACGGCGGGGACACCCTCGCGCACCAGGCCCGGACACCCGGCCGGCCCGCATCTTCCGCGTTCCCCTCCCACCGGGGACACACGCCCTCTACCATGACAACCGTTGTCATTTCCATCACGTGGCGCGACCACGCCCCGACCCCACCAGGAGCACGGGTGTCCCCGACCCCAGCACCCCCACCCACCGCACCGCCCCTGACCACACCCACCACCCCCACCCCGCCCGCCGGCCCCCGCTGGCTCACCACCCCCGCCGGCACCACCGCCGCCGCCACCCTCCTGGCCCTGCTCCTGGCCGCCTCCACCCTGCCCGCCATCGGCCTGGGCACCGCCCTGGTCCCACCCGCCGAGACCGCCCGCTACCTGTGGGCCGCCCTCACCGGCGGCACCATCACCCCCGACGAACTCACCCGCTACCAGATCATCTGGAACATCCGCACCCCCCGCGTGGTCCTCGCCGCCCTCGTCGGAGCCGGCCTGGGCGCCGTCGGCGTCGCCGTCCAGGCCCTGGTCCGCAACCCCCTCGCCGACCCCTACATCCTCGGCGTCTCCTCCGGCGCCTCCGTCGGCGCCGTCACCGTCGGCGTCCTGGGGGCCCTGGCCGCCCTGGGCCCCTACGCCGTCTCCGCCGGCGCCTTCGCCGGAGCCCTCACCGCGACCCTGCTCGTCCACCTCATCGCCCGCACCGGCACCGGCATCACCCCCCTGCGCCTGGTCCTGACCGGTGTCGCCCTCTCCTTCGGTTTCCAGGCCCTGATGAGCGTCATCGTCTACCTCGTCCCCGGCAACGAGGCCACCGCCACCGTCCTGTTCTGGACCATGGGCGGGTTCGGCGCCGCCACCTGGGGCTCCCTGCCCGTGGTCGCCGCCCTCGTCCTCGCCGGACTGGCCGCCCTGCACACCCTGGCCCGCCGCCTGGACGCCGCCGCCCTGGGCGACGAGACCGCCGCCAGCCTGGGCGTGGACACCGACCGCCTGCGCCGCACCCTGTTCCTCATCACCGCCCTGATGACCGGCGCCATGGTCGCCGTCAGCGGCGCCATCGGCTTCGTCGGCCTGGTCGTCCCCCACGTGGTGCGCATCCTCGTCGGCTCCGCCCACCGCCGCGTCCTCACCATCGCCCCCCTGGCCGGAGCGGTCCTGATGATCTGGGTCGACCTGGCCTCGCGCACCCTGGCCGCCCCCCGCGAACTCCCCCTGGGCGTGCTCACCGCCCTCATCGGCGTCCCGGTGTTCCTCACCCTCATGCGCCGCCGCGGCTACCTGTTCGGAGGCCGCTGATGCACCTGGACCTGGACTCCCTCACCGTCGCCGTCAACGGCACCACCCTCGTCCACGCCCTGTCCCTGGACGTCCCCGACGGCTCCGTCGTCGGCCTCATCGGTCCCAACGGGTCGGGCAAGTCCACCGCCCTGCGCTGCCTCTACCGGGCCCTGCGCCCCACCGGCGGCACCGTCCGCGTCGGCGGCGACGACCTGGCCGCCCTCACCCCCCGCGAGGGCGCCCGCCGCATCGCCGCCCTCACCCAGGAGAACGGCAGCGACCTCGACTTCACCGTCGCCGAGGTCGTCGCCCTGGGCCGCGTCCCCCACCAGCGCGGCAACACCCCCCTCACCGCCCGCGAACACGACCTGTGCACCCGCGCCATGGACGCCATGGACATCACCCACCTCGCCCACCGCGGCGTGCTCACCCTCTCCGGCGGCGAACGCCAACGCGTCCTCATGGCCCGCGCCCTGGTCCAGGAACCCCGGGTCCTCGTCCTGGACGAGCCCACCAACCACCTCGACGTCCGCCACCAGATCCACCTGCTGTCCCTGCTGCGCCAGGTCGGCGTCACCACCCTGGTCGTCCTGCACGACCTCAACCTGGCCGCCGCGGCCTGCGACCGCATCGGCGTCCTGGACGCCGGACGCCTGGTCGCCACCGGCACCCCCGCCGACGTGCTCACCCCCGACCTGGTCCGCGAGGTGTTCGGCGTCCGGGCCACCGTCGTCCCCCACCCGCTGACCGGCGCACCCCAGCTCCTCTACCGGCTCACCCACCAGGAAGGCACCCCGTGAACCACCGTCCCCTGACCGCCCTGACCCTGGCCGCACTGGCCGCCACCGGCTGCGGCGCCACCGTCGAATCCGACCCCGCCCAGGCGGGGGCCGCCACCGAGACCGTCACCGTCAACCGCTGCGGCGAGGAGATCGAGTACACCACCCCCCACCGGGCGGTCGTCTACGAAGGCGGCAGCGCCGACAAGATGTTCGCCCTGGGCCTGACCGACCACGTGCACGGCTACGTCATGCCCCCCGCCAACCCGCCCGTCACCGAATCCCCCTGGGCCGACGAGTACGCCGAGGTCGAATTCCTCAGCGACGACCTCCTCAACCGCGAACTCGTCGTGGACGCCGAGGCCGACTTCGTCCTGGCTGGCTGGAACTCCGGGTTCAGCGACCAGCGCGGCATCACCCCCCAGATCCTCGACGGGCTCGGCATCCAGAGCTTCATGCACACCGAGTCCTGCTTCAACTACCCCGGCTTCCCCGAGCAGGCCACCCCCTTCGAGGGCCTCTACACCGACCTGGAGCGCCTGGGTGCGATCTTCGGCGTCGAGGAACGGGCCGCGGAGCTGGTCGCCGACTACCGGGCCCGCGTCGAGGCCGTCCAGGAGCAGGCCCCCGACGGCGACCCCGTCCCGGTGTTCCTCTACGACTCCGGCACCGACCAGGCCTTCACCGCCGGATCCCAGGTGCCGCCCAACGACATCATCCGCTTCGCGGGAGGGCGGAACATCTTCCACGACCTGGACGAGCGCTGGACCCAGGTCGGCTGGGAGGCCGTCGTCCAGGCCCGGCCGGAGATCATCATCATCCTCGACTACGGCGACCAGCCCGCCGACGACAAGATCGCCTTCCTCCAGGACCTGCCCGCCCTCGCCGACGTCCCCGCCGTCAAGGACGAGAACTTCTTCGTCCTGAACTACAACGAGGGCATCTCCGGCCCCCGCAACATCGACGGCCTGGAGAACTTCGCCGCCTACCTGCACGAACACACCGCCTGACCGCCCCCGCCCGCCCCGGCCCACCACCCCCGGGGCGGGCCCGCACCCGGCGATAATGGACACCGTGGAACTACGCCAGGTCGAATACTTCATCGCCGTCGCCGAAGAACGCAGCTTCACCCGCGCCGCCGAACGCACCCACGTCTCCCAATCGGGCCTGTCCGCGGCCATCCGCACCCTGGAGCGCGAACTCGGCTCACCCCTGTTCCACCGCACCACCCGCAGCGTCGAACTCTCCCCCGCCGGATTCGCCCTCCTGCCCAAGGCCCGCGGCATGCTCGACCTGGCCGCCGCCGGCCGCGACGCCGTCGCCGCCACCACCACCCACCTCCAGGGCTCCCTGCGCCTGGGCAGCGAACAGTGCCTGGGCGTCATCGACATCACCGAACTCCTGGCCCGCTTCCACCGCCGCCACCCCCACGTCGACATCGTCTTCGACCAGGCCGGCAGCACCACCCTGCTGGAGCGCATGCGCCAGGGGACCCTCGACGTCGCCTTCGTCGCCACCGCCGGCACCCACCGGCCCACCGACCGGCTGCGCTGGCTCCCCCTGGCCGCCGAACCCCTCCTCCTGCTCTGCCCACCCGAGCACCCCCTCACCGAACAGGAGGCCGTGCACTGGGCCGACCTGGACGGACACCGCTTCATCGACCTCGAACCCAGCTGGGCCGCCCGCGAGATCAACGAGGACGCCTTCGCCGCCCACGGCGTCCAACGTCGCGTCGGCTACACCGTCAACGACATCCACACCCTCATCGACCTGGTCCGCCGCGGCCTGGGCATCGCCCTGGTCCCCGCCCCCGTCGCCCGCAAACCCCACGCCCACGGGCTGCCCGCCCGCCCCCTGGCCGACACCGCCGACCACCCCTGGCGCGTCAGCGCCGTCGCCCGCACCACCGACCAGGTCACCTCCGCGTTCCTCCAGAACCTCCCCGACCCCCTCCAGCCCCCCACCCCCAACGGACACCCACCGGCGCGGCCCTCCTGACCCCCACCGGCCTCCCCCGCCCCGACCGACCGCCGGTGTTTTCACCCCACGCCCCCGGGTAGTGGCCCGCCCACGAACCGACGACACCCGGGCGACACCGCAAGGAGGGGCAATGAAGGCGGTCGTATGGAACGGCACCCGTGACGTGCGCACCGAACAGGTCCCCGACCCGCGCATCGAGCAGCCCGACGACGTCATCCTGCGCGTCGACAGCTCCGGCCTGTGCGGATCCGACCTGCACCTGTACGAGGTCCTGGGCCCCTTCATGCACGCCGGCGACGTCCTGGGCCACGAACCCCTGGGCACCATCGCCGAGGTCGGCCCCGCCGTGCACGCCCTCACCCCGGGCGAACGCGTCGTCATCCCCTTCCAGATCTCCTGCGACCGCTGCACCATGTGCGCCACCGGCCTGCAGACCCAGTGCGAGAACACCCGCGACGACCAACAGGGCACCGGCGCCGCCATCTACGGCTACAGCTCCCTGTACGGATCCGTCCCCGGCGCCCAGGCCGAATACCTGCGCGTCCCCCGCGCCGAGGCCAACGCCATCCCCGTCCCCGCGGACGGGCCCGACGACCGCTACGTGCTGCTGTCCGACGTGCTGCCCACCGCCTGGCAGGCCGTCGCCTACGCCGACATCCCGCCCGACGGCTCCGTCGCCGTCCTGGGGCTGGGCCCCATCGGCGACATGTGCTGCCGCGTCGCCCGCCACCAGGGCGCCGCCCGGGTCTTCGGCGTGGACCCCGTCCCCGAACGCCGCGAACGCGCCGCCGCCCGCGGCGCCCAGGTCTTCGACCCCTCCGACGGCACCGACGACCTCATCGACACCATCCGCGAGCACACCCGCGGCCAGGGCCCCGACGCCGTCATCGACGCCGTCGGACTGGAGGCCCAGGGCCACGGCTCGGCCCGCTTCGCCCAACGGCTCACCACGTTCCTGCCCAAGGGCACCGCGGCCAAGCTCATGGAGACCGCCGGCGTGGACCGCCTCTCCGCCCTACAGACCGCCATCGACCTGGTCCGCCGCGGCGGCACCATCTCCATCATCGGCGTCTACGGCGGCACCGCCGACCCGCTGCCCATGCTCACCCTCTTCGACAAGCAGATCCAGCTCCGCATGGGCCAGGCCAACGTGCGCCGGTGGGCGCCCGCCATCCTGCCCCTGCTCAACGAACACGACGTGCTGGGCGTCGAGGACTTCGCCACCCACCACGTCGGCCTGGACGAGGCCGCCGACGCCTACGCCATGTTCCAGGCCAAACGGGACGGCGCCGTCAAGGTCCTCTTCCGGCCCTGACCCGCACACCCGGACCGACCCGCACCACCACACCACTTCCGAGGAGGCGACCATGCCCGGCACCCGGGAACTCCCCGACACCCTGCGCCGCAGCTCCAAGAAGGCCCAGCGCACCTGGATCAAGGCCCACGACTCGGCCGTCGACCAGTACGGCGAGGGCGAACGCGCCCACCGGGTCGCCATGGCCGCCGTCAAGCACTCCTTCGAGAAGGTCGGCGACCACTGGGAGGCCAAGGACACCAAGGGCCCCTCCGACCCCCGCGCCGCCGACCCCGACGCCAGGAAACGCACCGGCTCCCAGGGCACCGCCGGAGGCGTGGACGCCAACGCCACCAAGGACCACCTCTACGCCCAGGCCCGCCGCCTGGGCGTCCAGGGCCGCTCGAAGATGACCAAGGCCCAGCTCGTGGACGCCCTGCAAAAGGAGAGCGGCACCCGCACCTCACGCGCCCGCAACTGACCGACACAGAGCCGCGGGGGCCGCATCCCGTCCGCGGTCCCCGTGCCCGAGGGGGAGAGATGACGCAGAACGTCGCCGACCACCTGCTGCGCCGACTGTCGCAATGGGGGGTCACCAAGATCTTCGGCTACCCCGGGGACGGCATCAACGGACTCATCGCCCAGATGGGACGCCTCCCCGACGGACCCCGGTTCGTCCAGAGCCGCCACGAGGAGATGTCCGCCTTCGAAGCCGTCGGCTACGCCAAGTTCGGCCAGGGCCCCGGCGTGTGCCTGGCCACCGGCGGCCCCGGCGCCATCCACCTCCTCAACGGCCTCTACGACGCCGAACTCGACCGGGTCCCGGTGGTCGCCATCGTCGGCCAGACCGACCGCACCGCCCTGGGCGGCTCCTACCAGCAGGAGGTGGACCTGCACTCGCTGTTCAAGGACGTCGCCGCCTACCTGGCCACCGTCACCGTCCCCGAACAGCTGCCCAACGTCCTGGACCGGGCGGTGCGCACCGCCCTGGGCCGCTCCGCACCCGCCGTGATCATCATCCCGGGCGACGTGCAGGAACTCGACTACACCCCACCCGAACACGCCTTCAAACACGTCCCCTCCAGCGCACCCGACCTGCTCTTCGAACAGTCCCGGGCCCTGCCCCCGGTCCACGAACTGGACCGGGCCGCCCAGGTCATCGACGCCGGCGAACGCGTCGCCGTCCTCATCGGCCAGGGCGCCCGCGGCGCCGCCCAGGAGGTCCTGGACCTGGCCGACGCCACCGGAGCCGGCATCGCCAAGGCCCTGCTCGGCAAGGACGTCCTGCCCGACGACCTGCCCGAGGTCACCGGCGGCATCGGACTGCTGGGCACCCGCCCCTCCTGGGAGCTCATGCGCGACTGCGACACCCTGGTCATCATCGGCTCCAACATGCCCTACACCCAGTTCCTGCCGCCCTTCGGCCGCCGCGCCGTCCAGATCGACACCGACCCCGGCGCCATCGGCATGCGCTACCCCACCGAGGTCAACCTGGTGGGCGACGCCAAGGCCACCCTGCGCGCCCTCCTGGAACGCCTGGACCGCCCCGACGAGCTCACCGGCCCGCGCCGCCGCTGGCGCGACACCGTCGAGGACGGCGTCGCCCGCTGGTGGGAGGTCCTGGACGCCCAGGCCCGCGTCCCCGCCGACCCCGTCAACCCCATGCTCATCGTCCACGAGCTGTCCCTGCGCGTCCCCGACGACGCCATCGTCACCGCCGACTCCGGGTCCGTCACCAACTGGTACGCCCGCCTGCTCAAGATGCGCGCGAACATGCGCGGATCCCTGTCCGGGACCCTGGCGACCATGGGCTGCGCCGTGCCCTACGCCATCGGCGCCAAGTTCGCCCACCCCGACCGGCCCGCCATCGCCCTGGTCGGCGACGGCGCCATGCAGATGAACGGGCTCATGGAACTGCTCACCGCCCGCCGCTACCACGAACTGTGGGACGACCCCCGCCTGGTGGTGTGCGTCCTGCACAACAACGACCTCAACCAGGTCACCTGGGAACTGCGCGCCATGGGCGGCTCACCCAAGACCCCGTTCTCCCAGGACCTGCCCGAGCTGTCCTACGCCGCCTTCGCCGAACAGGCCGGGCTCCTCGGCATCACCGTCGACCACCCCGAGGACGTCGGCCCGGCCTGGGACCGGGCCCTGGCCGCCGACCGCCCGGCCCTCATCGACGTGCGCTGCGACGCCGACATCCCGCCCATCCCGCCCCAGGTCGACCGCGAACAGCTCGTCGACACCGTCAAGGCCCTGCTGTCGGGCGACCCCGAGCGGCGCGGCGTCATCGCCCGCGGCCTGGCCGCCAAGGCCCGCGAGTTCTGGCCCGGCCGCGGCCGCACCACCTGAACACCCGAACCTGAAGACCCGACCGAAAAAAAAGGGGGGCGGGGCGGACCGGAGTCCGCCCCGCCCCCGCGCGGTCAACCGGCCTGGAT
>NZ_JBJJBV010000166.1:0-15551 GCF_045446735.1 Nocardiopsis protaetiae | reverse complement strand
GGCCCGTACGGCCGAAGGGCCCCTCCCGTGCGGGAGGGGCCCTTCGCCGTTCTACGCGTTCCTACGGGCTCGGGACCGTCAGGAGAAGTCCAGGCCCTCGGCGCCGTCGCCCAGGGTGCGCTCCAGGAAGTCGGGGTTCTCCGCCAGCCAGGCGCGGGCGCCGGCCTGCGGGTCGTCCTTGTGGTCCTCCAGGGTCATGACCTCCAGGGTGGCCAGCTCCTCGTCGGTCATCTCCCAGTCCTGAAGCCACTGGGCCAGCTCCGGGTAGTCCTCGGTGAAGCCGGTGCGGCCCACCGCGTGGATCTCCTCGGCGTCGCCCATCAGGCCCTCGGGGTCTTCGAGGTCCTTCAGGTCGTGCTTGGCGTAGGCCGGGTGCGGGCGCCACAGGGTGACGACGATCGGCTCCTCGTCGGCGATCGCCGAGTCCAGCTCGGCCAGCATCGCCGCGGTGGAGGACTCGACCAGCTCGAAGTCGCCGTCCAGGCCGTAGCCCGGCATCGCCTCCTCCTTGGTGACCCGGGTCAGGCCCGCACCCGACTCGATGCCGACGATGCGGCCGTCGAGGTCGTCGGCGTGGTCGGCCAGGTCGGCGATGCTGTTCACGTCCTCCATGTAGGCGGGGACGGTGATGGTCAGCTTGGCGTTGTCGTACCAGGTGCCGAGGTCTTCGAGGTCGTCCCCGTAGTCCTCCCAGTAGTCGGCGTGGGTGACCGGCAGCCAGGTGTCCAGGAACAGGTCCACGTCGCCGTTGGCGGCGCCCTGGTACATCGGGGCGACGTCCACGTCGGTGACCGTGACGTCGTAGCCCTTCTCCTCCAGGATGACCTGCCACATGGCGGTGGTGGCGATCGCCTCCTCCCAGGCGATCAGGGCGATGTTGATCTCCTGGGCGTCGCCGCCGCCCTCGCCCTCGCCGGGTCCGGTGAGGTCCTGGCCCCCGCCGCCGCCACAGGCGGTGAGGATCAGGGCGGCGCTCATACCGGCGGCGGACAGCGCGGCGGTGCGCTTTCGGGTGTGCATCGTGGGGTTCCTTCCCTTGGAAATTCCGGCTCCGGCGGGCCGTGTGCGGTCGGCCCGCCGGGTGCGGCGCACGCTCAGGACGACGAGACGGCGGCGCGCGCCTGCGGGCTCTTGCGGGTGACCGCCGCGGTGAGGCGGTCCAGGAAGATCGCCAGGACGACGACGGCGATACCGGCCTCGAAGCCGAGAGCGCCGTCGTTGCGG
The DNA here is from genome assembly GCF_045446735.1 of Nocardiopsis protaetiae. Classification (NCBI taxonomy): domain Bacteria; kingdom Bacillati; phylum Actinomycetota; class Actinomycetes; order Streptosporangiales; family Nocardiopsidaceae; genus Nocardiopsis; species Nocardiopsis protaetiae. The sequence continues at coordinate 14,327 of NZ_JBJJBV010000166.1, read as the reverse complement.
CTGATGCCCTGGTAGACCTGGCTGCCCAGGCCGCCGGCGCCGACCATGCCGGCGATGACGACCATGGACAGGCCCAGCATGATGACCTGGTTGACGCCGGCCATGATGGTCGGCAGGGCCAGGGGCAGCTGGATGCCGGTGAGGATCTTGCGGCCCGGGGCGCCGAACGCCTCGCCCGCCTCCACCAGCTCCTTGTCGATCTGGCGGATGCCCAGCTCCGTGAGGCGCACGCCCGGGGGCATCGCGAACACGATGGTCGCGACCACGCCGGGGACCGAGCCGATGGAGAAGAAGAAGATCGCCGGGATCAGGTACACGAACGCGGGCAGCGTCTGCATCAGGTCCAGGACCGGCTTGACGATCTTGCTGACCAGGTCGTTGTAGGCGGCCAGGACACCGATCGGGATCGCGATGGCCACCGCGATGGCGCTGGCCACCAGGACCAGGCCCAGGGTGTCCATGGCGTTGTCCCACTGGCCGACCGAGGCCACCAGGGACAGCGCGAGCAGCGCGAACACGCCCATCTTCCAGCCGGCCACCGAGTAGGCGAGCAGGCTCAGCAGCAGGATCATCAGCAGCGACCTGGGCTCGGTGACGACCATGGGCAGCAGCAGCCAGCCCAGCAGGATCGTCACCAGCCAGCCGCCGGCCACGACCGCGGTGCGGGTGCGCGAGGCCGCGTTCATCGCCCCCATCACCGTGACCGCGGCCAGGAACAGCAGCGAGACGAGGAAGTAGGAGTCGACGTACTGGTCGAACAGGTTCATCGCCCACAGGAACAGGAAGGGCGGCAGGCTGTTGACGACGGTGTCCACCAGGCCGAACCACGCCTGGAGGATGTAGAGCGCCGAGACGGCGGCGACGGTCACCGCCAGCTGCACCCGGTGCGAGCGCAGCAGCGGGACCGCGATGATCACCGCGGCGATGAACGTGAGCTGGGCGGCCGCCGGGTCGGAGAAGAAGCCCGACAGGATGGACACGGACCAGCGGATGAAGTCGCCGATGGCGTCGAAGACCGGGCCGAAGTGGGTCTTGAGCCAGTTGTTGAACGCCTCGAAGCCCTCGCCGATCGGTAGGGCGGGCGGGAAGTCGACGGGGTTCACGATCGCTCCCTCCCCGACGCGAGGGCGGCGAGCACGGACGTGCGTGAGGCGGTGCCCAGCACGCTGCCGTCCTCGTCGACCACGCGGACGAGTTCGGATGCGGCCATGTCGGTGTACAGGTCCGCGATCGGGGTGTCGGCCGCGACCTCGGGCGCGTTGGCGCCCGCGGTGGCCCCGGTGTCCAGGGCCGCGGCGGCGGTCAGCACGCGGGTGCGGTCGACGTCCTCGGTGAACCGCTCGACGTAGTCGTTGGCGGGCTCGTTGAGGATCTCCTGCGCGGTGCCGATCTGGGCGACCCGGCCGTCCCGGAGCACGCAGATGCGGTCGCCCAGGCGCATGGCCTCGTTGAGGTCGTGGGTGATGAAGATGATGGTCTTGCCCAGGGACTCCTGGAGTTCCAGGAGCTGGGTCTGCATGTCCCGCCGGATCAGCGGGTCCAGGGCGCTGAACGCCTCGTCCATCAGGATGATGTCGGTGTCCGCGGCCAGGGCGCGGGCCAGGCCCACGCGCTGCTGCATGCCGCCGGACAGCTGGTGCGGGAACTTGTCCTCCCAGCCGGCCAGGCCGACCAGTTCCAGGGTCTCGGTGGCGCGGGCGGTCCGCTCGGGGCGGGGCTCGCCGCGCAGCTCCAGGCCGTAGGCGGCGTTCTCCAGCACCGTGCGGTGCGGCAGCAGCGCGAAGTGCTGGAAGACCATGCTGATCTTCTGGCCGCGCAGCTTGAGGAGTTCCCTCTTGCTCAGGGCCGTGATGTCGACGCCGTCGACCTCCACCGAGCCCGAGGTGGGTTCCAGCAGGCCGTTGAGCATGCGGATGAGAGTGGACTTGCCCGAACCGGACAGGCCCATGACGACGAAGATCTCGCCCGGTTCGACGTCGAAGGAGACGTCGATGACCGCGGCGGTCACGTCGAGGTCGGCGATGGTGTCGCGGTGACTGCCGTCGTCGAGCCGCGCAACGGCGGCTCCGGCCTGTCTACCGAACACCTTGTACAGGTGGTCTGCTCGTACTGCTGGCACGGTCTCCTCTACGGGGCTGTCCCGGCCACGGAGCCGACCGGTCTTCCCCGGTCGCCGCCCGCGGGCTCTTCAGGCGGCCGGTCCGCACGGAGCCCCCCGGTGTGCGCCCCTCACGGGGTTCGGACCAGCACCTGGTTCACGTCGGGGGGCAACGTTACCGAGATGCGTACCCACAGTTCAGACGGTTGGTAACCAGCAAATAACATGTTTAAACGACATAAAAACGGTCCGCCGACCGTGCCGGGGGATCGCATCGTCGCAGGACAGCGATATGTGATCTATACCACACCACATCTCAACGTGATCCCGGTCACATATACGTGACAGGGGCGTCATACGACAGTACGTGCCAACGCAACAACATACCGTCACGGCCCCGGACATGACAGACCCCGGCCGAAAAGAGCCGGGGTGCCGGGTCAGGACTCGATGCGCGCGCGGGTGAACTTCAGGTGCGAACGCGACGGCGTCGGCCCCCGCTGCCCCTGGTAGCGCGAGCCGTACTCCGCGGAGCCGTAGGGGAACTCCGCGGGCGAGGTCAGCCGGAACATGCAGAGCTGGCCGATCTTCATGCCGGGGTACAGCTTGATCGGCAGCGTCGCCACGTTGGACAGCTCCAGGGTCACGTGCCCGGAGAACCCGGGGTCGATGAACCCGGCCGTGGAGTGCGTCAGCAGCCCCAGCCGCCCCAGCGAGCTCTTGCCCTCCAGCCGGCTGGCGATGTCGTCGGGCAGCGTCACCACCTCGTAGGTGGACGCCAGCACGAACTCGCCCGGATGGAGGATGAACGCCTCATCGGCATCGGTCTCCACCAACCGGGTCAGGTCCGGCTGCTCGACGGAGGGATCGATGTGCGGGTACCTGTGGTTCTCGAAGACCCGGAAGAACCGGTCCAGGCGCACGTCGATGCTGGACGGCTGGACCAGGCCGGGGTCGAAGGGGTCGATCCGGACCCGCCCGGAATCGATTTCGGACCTGATATCGCGATCGGAGAGCAACACGCTCCGAACCTACCGTCTGCCGAAACCACCAGGGCGGACACCGGCCGAACAGGCGCCCCCGACACGGATCCCCGGCGCCGACTTGCCGTCGGGCCCCGAGAGTGGGCTAGGATGGCAACGGTTGACCGGCCGTTGAGGCGGCGGGTACACGCGGATGTAGTTCAATGGCAGAACTTCAGCTTCCCAAGCTGATAGCGCGGGTTCGATTCCCGTCATCCGCTCCATAACGAGAACGGCCAGGTGGCCCGGTGAGAACCGGGCACCTGGCCGTTCCGCTTTCCCCGGGCAGCCGTCCGGGTGCGCGTGACGTTCGCGCGTCAGAGGTAGTAGCCGGCCACCGGCGCGGCGCTCTCGCCGGGGAGGTGGGGGCCGTCGAGGTCGAACGGCCGGGACACGGCCGGGGCTCCCGGGGGTTTGAGGGCGAGGAGCCGGTCGTTGGAGAGGGCGTAGACGACCCGCGGTATCCCGGCGCGGCCGATCGCGTTCGCGCACATGGGGCAGGGCTCGCAGCTGGTGTACATGGTGAGGCCCTCCCGCACCGGTGGCGCGAGCGATCGGGCCGCCCAGCGCGCCAGTTTCAGCTCCGGGTGCGCGGTGATGTCGTCGTCGGTGAGGGTGGTGTTGACCTCTTCGGCGAGGACGGTGCCCGCGGCGTCGGCCAGCAGCGAGCCGAACGGGGGGTCACCCGCCCGCCGGGCGGCGTGCGCCAGGTCGAGCGCGCGTCTGATCAGTGCGGTCCGTGCGGGTGTGCGCGTCACAGGTGGAGCACCCCCTGGGCCACGATGACGCCGGACCCGGCGATGCGGACGAGTCCCCCGTCCACGGTGAGGGCGATCCGGCTCGGGCGCCCCATGGCGCGCCCCTGCTCGATGGTGATCGGCGCCCCCTCCTTCGTGCGGCCGTCGCGGGTGAGCGCAGCGGCGAGGGGGCCCGCGGCGGTGCCGGTGGCGGGGTCCTCGGCGATCCCGACCGTCGGGTTGAAGAAGCGGGCGTAGGCGTCGGTGTCCGGCCCGAGCGCGCCGGTGTCCAGCGTGTAGAGGTAGCAGCCCTCCGCGCCGCTGTCGGCGAGCAGCTTCTTCAGCCGCGCGGGGTCCGGGGCCGCGCGGTCTACGGCCCCGGTGCTCCGGACGGGAACGAGGAGGTGCTCCGCCCCGGTGGAGGCGACCTCGGGAACACGGTCGTCGGCGAGGTCGTCGGAAGCCAGGCCCAGGGCCTCCGCCAGGGCGTCGCGCTCATCGACCCGGCGGAGGAACCGCGGAGGGGACTGGTCCATCGACACCCGCACCCCGTCGGCGCCCCGGGAGACGATCCGCACGGGCAGGGCGTCGCCGCCGATCTGCTGGACGAAGGCGTCCCGGCCGGGGTCCAGGCGCCCCGACCCCGCCAGCCAGATCCAGGCGCCCATGGCGTTGTGCCCGGCGCCCAGGACCTCGACCCCGCCCGGGGTGAACGAACGCAGGCGGTGGTCGGCGCCGGGCAGGTCCGGGCGGACCAGGAAGGTCGTCTCGGACTGGTTGAACTCGCGGGCGATCGCCCGCATCCGCTCCGTGGAGAGCCCGTCCGCGTCGGGCACCAGGGCGAGCGGATTGCCCGTCAGCGGCCGCTCCGCGAACACGTCCACCCAGAAGAACTCCACGTCCATGCCCCGACCCCTCGTCGCCGTTGTGCCTGTGACGACCATGCTAGGAACGAGGCTTGCCACCGCTGAAGAACATAAGTGCGGCATCGGTCTTGGCCCGCCGCAGAACCTGCGGCACAGTGGACCGTGTGACGACCCCTGTGGAGCTCGACGCCCTGGACCGTGTTCTCGTCGGAGAACTACAGCACGACGCGCGGATGACCCTGACCGAGCTGGCCCGCCGGGCCCACCTCGGGCTGTCCGCGACGCGGACGCGTGTGCGCCGCCTGGAGGAACTCGGCGTCCTGGCGGGGTACCGGGCTCAGGTCCCCCCTCCGGTGGCCGGGCTGCACCTGCACGCGGTCGTCCGGATGAAGGTGCACGGGGCGCTGTTCGACCAGGTGGACTCGGTGATCGCCGATGAGCCGCAGATCGTCCGCTGCCTGCGGATCACCGGCGAGTCCTGCTACCACATGGAGGTCCTGGCCCGCGATATGGCGGACCTCCAGCGGATCACGATGCGCCTGGCCCGCATCGGCTCCATCACCACCGACCTGGTGTACGAGCTCGTGACCGACCGGGGCACGCCGCTCGGCGGCCCCGGCTGACGGCGGACCGTGTCCGGGCCGGCCGTGCGGCCGGCCCGGACACGGTCACCGGCGCATCACCTTGCGGGCGAGCAGGTTCCCCACGACCTGGAGGGACTGCACGAAGAGGATGACCACGAACACGGCCAGCCAGGTGACCTCGGGCCGGAAGCGGTTGTACCCCTCGACGATCGCGAAGTTGCCGATACCGCCGCCGCCGATGATCCCCGCCAGCGCGGACATGTCGGTGATCGCGATGATCACGAACGTGTAGCCGAGGATGAGCGGCCCCAGCGCCTCGGGCAGGAGCACCGTGAGGATGATGCGCGGGCGGGTGGCCCCCATGGACCGGGCCGCCTCGATCACCCCGGGATCGATGGAGACGAGGTTCTGCTCGACGATGCGGGCGATCGCGAACGCCGAGGCCCAGATCATCACGAAGATGACCGCGTCGTTGCCGATGCCGCTCCCGACCACCGCGATGGTCAGCGGTTGCAGCGCGGCGATCAGGATCACGAAGGGGATCGGCCGGACCAGGTTGACGACGAAGTTCGTCAGGTACCAGACCGGCCGGTTGGCCAGGATCCCGCCCTCACGGGTGGTGTAGAGGGCCAGGCCGATCACCAGGCCGACCAGGCCCCCGAGCAGGAACGCCCAGCACACCATGTAGAGCGTGTCGAGGATCGCCTCCCCGAGCTCCGGACCGTAGTACTCCCAGTCCAGATCGCGGTAGATCTCGTACATCACCCCACCTCCCGGACCGCGCCGGCGGCCGACAGCTCGGCGATGAACTTCTCGGCCGCCCCGTCCGGCCCCCTGACCGCGAGGGTCAGCAGACCGTAGGAGGAGTCCTTGGTGGTGTTCACTCCGCCGTGGACGATCTCGAAGGAGACCCCGATGCCCTCGGCCCGGCCGAGCACGGAGCCGACGGCGGAAGCGTCCTTCAGGGACACCGTCACCAGCCGCCCCGGTGACGCCCGCCTGATCCGCGCCACGTCCTGCGGGGTGGGCCGGTCCTTTAGCGCGGAGGCGACGAAGCTCGCCTCCGCCCCCTCGCGGGGGTTCGAGAAGACGTCGTAGACCGGCCCGGTCTCCACGATCCGGCCCCGGTCCATCACGGCCACGCGGTCGGCGATGGACCTGACCACCTCCATCTCGTGTGTGATGGCGACGATGGTGATCCCCAGTTCCTCGTTCGCCCGCCGCAGCAGCGCGAGGACCTCCGCCGTGGTCGAGGGGTCCAGGGCGGAGGTCGCCTCGTCCGCGAGGAGGATCTCCGGTTCGGCCGCGAGCGCGCGGGCGATGCCGACGCGCTGCTTCTGCCCCCCGGAGAGCTGCTCGGGGTAGTGGTCGGCCTTGTCGGAGAGGCCGACGAACTCCAGGAGTTCCAGCACCCTCTCCCGGCGGCGGGCCCTGTGCCACCTGGCGATCTTCAGGGGGTAGGCGACGTTCCCGAACACGCTGCGGGACTGGAAGAGGTTGAACTGCTGGAAGACCATCCCGATGCGGGACCGCACCCGCGCCAGCCTCCCCTCCGAGAGGGCCGAGACCTCGTGCCCCAGCACGTGGACCGATCCCGAGGTGGGTCGCTCCAGCCCGTTGACCATGCGGATCAGTGTGGACTTCCCGGCGCCGGAGAACCCGATCACTCCGAAGACCTCACCGCGGTCGACGCGCAGGGACACGGCGTCGACCGCGGTGACGGCCCTGTCGCCCCGGCCGAACACCCGGGTGGCGTCCCGGAATTCGATCAGGGTCTCTCCGGAGGGCGGCCGAGCGTCGTCGGGGCGCTCTGTGCTCACTGCTATTCCTCGTCGGTGATCGCCTGCTGGTACTCGGCCAGGGCGGTGCGGAGCTCCTCGATCTCGACGTCGGCGGGCACCGAGGTGCCCTCGGAGACCTCCGCCGCCGACTCCAGCACCCGCTCGTCGTGGTACAGGGCGGCGATCTCGGCCAGGGCCTCGCTGTCACGGTCCTCGGCGCGCACCACGAAGGCGTTGATGAAGGGGAACGCGGCGGGGTCGCTCGGGTCGTCCGCGTACAGCGAGGTGTTCGGGTCGATGCCCGCGTCGTTGAGGAAGGTGTTGTTGATGACGGCGCCCTGTACGGACTGGAGCGCGTTGACCGTCTGCTCGGCCGAGACCGGGGTCACCGCGACCGTGGAGGCCTCCTCGTCGATGTCGCGGGGCTGGGGGCGCAGCGTGTCGTTGGCGAGCTCCACCAGCCCGGCCGAGACCAGCACGTTGATGGCGCGGGCCTGGTTCACCGCGTCGTTGGGGATGGCGATCTCGTCGCCCTCCTGGAAGTCGTCCACCGCCTCGTACTCCTCCGAGTACAGCGAGAGGGGGACGATCTCGGTGGGGCCGACGGGGATCAGGTCGTCGCCGGCGGCGACGTTGTAGTCGGCCAGGTAGGCGATGTGCTGGAACCAGTTCGCGTCCAGGTCGCCGGAGGCCAGGGCCGGGTTCGGCTGGTTGTAGTCGGTGAAGTTCACCAGCTCGACCTCGTACCCGAGCTCCTCCTGGGCGAGCTGCGCGAGCAGGCGGTGGGTCTCGTTCTCCCCCACGACCCCGATGCGGAAGGTCGTCGACCCGCCTTCGGAGGCCTCGTCTCCCGCACCCTCGTTCCCGTCGGAGCCGCAGGCCGTCAGAGCCAGGGCCAGCACCGCGGCGGCGGCGATGCCTCGGTACCGCAGGGAATCAGAACGCTCGGTCATGTGATGGATCTCGCTTTCACATATTCCCGCGCCGCACACATCGAAATTCGCCCGGTCACCGCGCCTTTACTCGGCGCACAGCGGACCAGGTGTGCACGGACAGGGGATCGCAGAAATATTTCAGGGGATGGCGGGGTTTTCCCGTGGCGCGAGGATCGCTCTTCTCCAGCCCAGAATCCCCAGGAAACAAGGGGATCCCGCACCTCTCACCGAGAGGCGGACACCGGAGGCGACCGGCGCGCCACAGAGGGCTGCGGCAATTGTTAACACAACATTCAAGGCCCTCGAAACATTTTGTTCAAACCTTTTCCATTCCCTGCTCAAGCATATCCAGAAATGCGAAACGGCCAGCCGGTCCGGTGGGTGCCGGACCTCTGGCCGTGCCGTTCCGCCGGGGCGGCGGCGGTCAGGGGGTGTGGCGGAACGGGGGCAGGTCGCGGAAGGCCGGGTCGACCCGCAGGGACCGCGCGAGCGAGCCGAGCAGGCGGCGTGCGCGGGAGAGCGGGTGGTCCGGGAAGCGGTCGTCCCACACCGGGTCCTCGGCCTGGTTGCGCGGGGTGCCGCCGGTGACGCCCTCGGCGTAGGGGTGCCGGGTCCAGGCGGCCATCGCCCCCTGGACGTCGCCCTGGTGGCGGTCGAGGAACAGGGGGAACAGGGTCGCCTCCCGGATGCCGGTCACCGGCCCCTCGAAGCACTGCACCCGGAGCACCGTGCTGCACCGGTCCCGGGGGATCGTGTACGAGCCGATGTAGGCCATCCCCGACTCCCGGCGGGGGTCCCTGCCCTTGACCACCTGGCGGACGGCGGGCACGCCGTCCAGGGTGACGGTGTCCAGTTCGACCAGGCCCATGCCCGACCCCGCGACGTGGGCGCTGGTCCGGGCGCGCAGGTCGTCGAGGTCCTCCAGGGAGGCGGGCAGGTCGGGGACCAGGCCGAAGAAGTCGAGGATGACCGCGTCGCCGGCGGTGTCGACCCAGGCGTTCCCCTGGACCTGCCGGAAGGCCGCGGTGTCGAAGGTGAGAGGGGTCCCGGCCAGGCCCGCGGGGCCCCGGGGGGTGTCGGAGTTCATGGCGGCACCCTAGTCACCCCCTCGGTCAGTCCCCATCGCTCCTGATGGGACACTGTCCGGCGAACCGTGCGGGCCCGCCGGGCACGAGGAAGGGAACCCATGACGACGCGTCCTCTCACCGTGGTCACCGGCGGCGGCCGGGGCATCGGCGCCGCGACCTGTGCGCGGCTGGCCGGCGACGGGCACGACATCGTGTTCGGGTACGCCTCGGACACCGTGGCCGCGGAGCGGACCGCCGAACGGGTGCGGGCGGCCGGGGCCCGGTGCGCGGCGGTGCGCATGGACACCTCCGTCGAGGCCGACGTGGACCGGCTGTTCGACACCGCGGCGGAGCTGGGGCCGGTGACCGGCCTGGTCAACAACGCCGCGGTGACCGGGCCGCTGGGCCGGTTCGCGGACGCCGACACGGCGGTCCTCAAGCGGGTGGTGGACGTCAACGTGCTCGGGTACCTGCTGTGCTGCCGCCGGGCGGCGCGGGACATGGGGGCGCGGGGGTCGGGGGCGATCGTCAACGTCTCCTCGGCCGCCGCCACCCTGGGCAGTCCGGACGAGTACGTCCACTACGCGGCGACCAAGGCGGCGGTGGACGCCATGACGGTCGGTCTGTCCAAGGAGTTGGGACCGTCCGGAATCCGGGTCAACGCGGTCGCCCCCGGGGTGATCGAGACCGACATGCACGCCGCCATGGGCGACCCCGACCGCCCGGCCAAGGCGGCGGCGACGACCCCGCTGCGACGTGCGGGTCGTCCCGCGGAGATCGCCGGCGCGATCGCCTGGCTGCTGTCCTCCGAGGCCTCCTACACGACCGGGACGGTGCTGCGGGTGGCCGGCGGCAGGTGAGGCCACCTGCGGTCAGTCTGGTTTCGCCCGCGGACCCCGGGGCACGGTTCTCCGCACAGGAGGTTGCCCCCCGTGGAGACGACGCCCCTAGTCATCCTCGTCCTGGTGGTGATCGTGGTGGCCGTGGGCGCCGGGATCGCCGTCCGTTCCTCGATCCTTCCGGCGCGCCGCACGGCCCGGCTCAAACGGCGCTTCGGCGCCGAGTACGACCATGCCCTGAGCGACCACGGGAACGCCGCGGACGCCGAGCGCGACCTCTCCGAGCGGCTGTCCCGCCGCTCCTCGCTGCGGCTGCGCCCCCTGCCCGACGACCTGCGCGAGGACCACGCGCGCTCGTGGGTGGCGGTGCAGCGGGAGTTCGTCGACGACCCCGAACGCTCGGTGCACGACGCCCGGGCGGTCATCGCGGCGATCGCCCTGGACCTGGGGCATCCGCCCGGGGAGGAGTTCGGGCACCTGTTGGGGACCCTGTCGGTGGACCATCCGGCGGAGGTCGCCGAGGTGCGCCGGGTCCAGGGCGACGGCACCGAGGGCACCGAGCACCTGCGCGAGCTGCTGGTGGCCCACCGGCGGCTCGTGGACGCCCTGCTGGGCGGGTCCGGGGTGCGCGGATCGGAGGCGCAGCGGTGAACCATTCCGACGCGGGCGGCCGGGTCCGCTGGACCCTGCGCGCACACGAGGGCGGGGCGCGGACCGCGCGCGCCGCGGCACGACGGCAGGCGGACCCGGTGAAGGGGGAGACGGTGGCGAAGCAGACCGAGGGGGCGGCGCGGAGTGCGGGGCCCGCGGCGGAGGACGGCTGGCGGCCGCGGCCGCGCGGGGTGGATCCGGGGACGGCCCGGGACCGGATGAGCGGGGCGGTCACCACGTTCGTGGACGACCCCCGCGGCGCGGTGTCCGAGGCGGACGCGCTGGCGGCGGAGGTGGCCGACGCGCTGGTCGCCGAGATCGAGTCCCGGCGGGCGGCGCTGCGCGCGGCCTGGGACGAGGGCGCCGACACCGAGACCCTGCGGTTGGCGCTGCGCTCCTACCGCTCCTTCGTACAGAGTCTGATCACGGGCAGATAACATCTGCTCTCGGAAAAAGCCCGCGCGAGCTGCGGATAAGCGATCAGGACATCATCTCCGAACACCTCGGTGAGATCCGTCGATAAAGGCCGCGGAGAGCACGGTGAATGTCGGACCGGCCGGACCACCGCCGGGACCGGGAGCACCGTGGAGCACCGAATCCCCACCGGACACCAGACTCATCGGCCCTGATGTACTCCGTGGGTGCGGGGGCGTCGAGCGGCACGGACGACACCCCCGCACCCGCGAATTTTTTTTCGGGCTTCCACTTGGGAAGACACGGTGCCATTCATCCGGGAAGCGGCACCCGACTGTTTCACCGAAAAGGACAGGGGCAGGTGATGAAGGCATAGGAGGTAAATCCTCATGGACACGACGACTTACATCATCATCGGCACGGCGGTCCTGCTCATCCTCGCCGTCGCCCTGGTCCTGTCCCTCGGGAGCGGCAAGGTCCCGATGGGCAACCGCGTGCGGCTGCGCAAGCGGTTCGGTGACGAGTACGACCACGTGCTCATGACCAGTGGCGACACGAAGTCCGCGGAGCGCGAGCTGTCCCGGCGGCTGGACCGGCGCAAGGAGGTCCGGGTCCGGCGGCCCACGGACGAGGAGGAGGACCGGTACCGGGAAGAGTGGCTCGCGGTCCAGCAGCGGTTCGTGGACGACCCGGCCGGTGCCCTGCGCGGTTCCCGGCGGCTCCTGACCGACGCCGCCGTGGCGCTCGGCTACCCGGAGGAGCCCTCCGGGATCGACGACGACTCCTTCGAGTACCGCCTGGCCGACCTGTCCGCGGACCACGGCGACGAGGTCGCCGCAGTCCACCGGACCGTCCGCACCGACACGGACACGACCGACACCGAGCACCTGCGCGAGGTCCTGGTGGCCCATCGCGGCCTGCTGGAATCCCTGCTGGGCGGGGCCGCCGTCCGGCCGACCGCGCACGGCGCGGACCGGCACGGCAAAACCCCGGAGGTGGCACGATGAAGCGGACCGAGGAGAACGCGCCGAGGCGGCGCGCCCGCGCCGCGAGCGGAACCGAACCCGTCGAGGTCGACGCCCACGTGCGCGACCGGCCCGAGGAGACCGGGGCGGAGGCGATCCCCGCCCCGGCGGCCGAGGACGGGCCCGACCGCTCCGGCACGCGGTCCGAGCCGGGCACCGGCGGCCGCAAGGGCACGGCGTCCGGTCGGTCCCTGAACCGTGACCAGGTGCGTGAGCGCCTGGCGGCCGCGGTCAGCGGGTTCGTGGACGACCCCGGCAAGGCCGTGGGCGAGGCCGACCTCGTGGCCGACGAGGTGGCTCAGGCGCTCATCGCCCGGATCGAAGCCCGCCGGTCGGAGCTGCGGTCCGCCTGGGAGGACGGCGCCGACACCGAGAAGCTCCGCCTGGCCCTGCGGGACTACCGGACGTTCGTGGACGAGATCCTCGACGGCCGCCCCCGCTGACGGCCTCCGGCACCGTCCGTACCGCCCCGGGACCCTTGTTCCCGGGGCGGTACGCGTTGTCGACGGGTTGTAGCATCGTGGCCGGATCTTCCCCTGTCCGCGTCCCCGCCGTGCCGGAGAAGGCCGTGGGACAGGGTCTTTTCGGCACACACGGGAGCGGATGTTCATGGACGTTGAAGAAACCCAGGTCATGAGCCGGACCGGCGACTTCACCACCACCCTGAGCTGGCAGGAGTCCGTGCGCAGCCGGGTCGCCGCGGCCATGGACCGGCTGTCCGGGCCGCTGGCGGACCTGGCGGACCGCGACGCCAACGAGGGGGACACCCGGCTGCTGGTCGCCGACTTCTTCAGCGTCGCCCTGAACTTCAGCAAGTACCACGACCTCACCACCGACTACCGGACGGGCGGGGAGTCCAACGACTACGCGATCGTGCTGGACGGGGAGCTGTTCGCCCCGGTGGAGGTGCGCGGCATCGGCCAGGAGCTGGACCTGCGCAACATCCGGATGGCCCGACGGCTGGCCGCGCAGGAGGGCGCGGAGTGGGTCTTCCTGACCAACGGCCGGGTGTGGCGGGTCTACCACCTGCGGCCGGAGGGTTCGGGGGTGCGCCCGGTCGTGGTGGTCGACGCCGACCTGAGCGACCCGGACGCCTACCACCGCAACCTGGACCAGCTGTTCCACATCACCCGCGAGGCGGTCGTGCACGGGCGGCTGGACGCGCTGCGCCGCTGGCGCGAGGCGGTGGAGGCCGCGCCGCTCTCCGGCGTGGTGACCGAGGACTCCGTGGTGGCGGCGGTGCTGAGCGAGCTGCGCGAGAGCACCGGGCACCCGGGGCACGCCGGGGACGCCGAGGAGGTGCGCCGTATCCTCGCCGAGCAGGTGGTGTCGCGCGGTCTGGCGCCCGCCGAGGCCGACGCCGAGGAGTGACCCGGACGCCGGATCCGGCGGGATGAGATCGGTTACCCGGGTGAGCCCGGTTGCCCGGGGAGACCGGGGCGCCGGGACTGGTTAGCGTGGCCCCATGAGCACCCGCACCCCCCTGCTCACCGAACTGATCGACGCCCATCCCGAGGCCGCCGCCACCCTGGACCCCCTGGTGGAGGCGGCCCGGCTGGACGAGCCGGTGTCCGTCGGGCCCCGGACCGCCGGCCCCTGTGTCCATCCGTACGCCTGGCTGGTGGAGCACGTGGGCCCGGACGGCCTGCGGCTGACCGAATCCGGCTACCTGCCGCCGCGCAGTGTGGCGGCCGCGGCGCGTGAGTTCGACCTGGCCCGCCGCTGGCACGGCTCCCTCCAGCGGGAGGACGTGGCCCTTCCGGTGCTGGCGCTGCGCGAGACCGCCCTGCGGCTGGGGCTGCTGCGGCGGCGCGGCACCGTATTGCGCCGGTCCGCTCCGGCGGCCGCCGCCCTGGGCGACCCGGTGGCGATGTGGCGGCTGGTCGCGGCGGGACTGCCGTTCCGCTACGGCCGCCGGGCCCACCGGGGGCACGCGGGCGTGCTCCTGCTGCTGGCGGTGGCCGGGGACTCCGATTCGCCCTACCGGGACGTGGTCGCGGGGCTGACCGCCCTGGGCTGGACGGTGCGCGGCCACCCGTCGGTGACGACGGGGATGGCCGTCGACCTGTGCGTGGACACCGCCGACGTCCTCGCGTGGACGGGGTCGGTCCGCGGCAGCGACCTGCTGGGGACCCTGCGTTCGACCCCGCCGGGGGTCCTGCTGGCCCGGGCCGCCCTGGGAGCCCCCGTCGCCTGAACCCGGTCGACGCCAGGGGGAGATCACCCGGAGAACACCCATTGACAGGTGTGACGGGCGACACAACAATGATCGTACCTTTGCTTGGGAGCGCTCCCAGACTATCGGCCG
>NZ_JBJJBV010000165.1:0-15497 GCF_045446735.1 Nocardiopsis protaetiae | reverse complement strand
GACGAGGGCGGCCCCGCGTCCTGGGGGACGCGGGGCCGGGGAGCCGCCGGGCCTCGCGAGCCGGCGGGGTCCGTGGTGGGCGATGGGGGTCAGCAGCCGCCCGCGACCGCCGGGATGATCGAGATCTGCGCGCCCTCGGCGATCTCCGTCTGGAGGCCCTGGGCGAAGCGCACGTCCTCGTCGCCGACGTACACGTTCACGAAGCGGCGCACCTTGCCGTTGTCGTCGAGGATGCGCGCCCGGATGCCCGGGTGGTTGGCCTCCAGGTCGTCGAGGATCTCGGCGAGGGTGCTCCCCTGCGCGGTGACCTCGGCGGCGTCGTCGGTGTAGGTGCGCAGGATGGTGGGCACGCGAACGCTGGCGCTCATGGCGTCCTTCTTCTGTCGTGGTGATCGTGGGGAGAGGGGACCCCGGGGCGTGGCGCCGCCCCGGGGCACGGGGTCAGGCCAGCCCGGCCTCGGCGAACGCCTTGAGGGACGGCGCGATGGTGGCCGTCACGCCGGCGCTGACCGCGTTCAGGGTCTTGAGCCCGTCACCGGTGTTGAGGACGACGGTCTCGGCCCCGGGGTCGAGCCGCCCCTCGCGGACCAGCTTGCGCAGCACACCGGTGGTGACGCCGCCCGCGGTCTCGGCGAAGATGCCCTCGGTGCGGGCCAGCAGCGAGATCGCCTCGACGACCTCGTCGTCGCCCACGTGCTCCACCGATCCGCCGGTGCGGCGGGCGATGTCGAGCACGTAGGGACCGTCCGCCGGGTTGCCGATGGCCAGCGACTTGGCGATGGTGTCGGGCTTGACCGGCTGGATGACGTCGAGGTCCTTCTCCCAGGCCTGGGCCACGGGAGAGCAGCCGGTGGCCTGCGCGCCGAAGATCCTGTACGGCCGGTCCTCGACGAGGCCCAGCTTGATGAGCTCCTGGAAGCCCTTGTCGATCTTGGTGAGCTGGGAGCCGGAGGCGATCGGGATGACGATCTGCTCGGGCAGCCGCCAGCCGAGCTGCTCGGCGATCTCGTAGGCCAGCGTCTTGGAGCCCTCGCCGTAGTAGGGGCGCAGGTTGACGTTGACGAAGCCCCAGCCCTCGCCCGCCGAGTCCCCGATGAGCTCGGAGCAGAACCGGTTGACGTCGTCGTAGTTGCCGTCGATGGCCACGACCTTGCCGCCGTAGACGGCGGCCATGACGACCTTGGCCTCCTCCAGCCCGGCGGGGATGAACACGCAGGACTCGAACCCGGCGCGGGCCGCGGCCGCGCCGACGGCGCCGGCCAGGTTGCCGGTGGAGGAGCAGGACAGCGTGGTGAACCCGAAGTTGCGGGCCGCCTCGACGGCGATGGCCACCACCCGGTCCTTGAAGGAGTGGGTGGGGTTGCCGGAGTCGTCCTTGACGTAGAGGGAGTCCAGGCCCAGTTCGGCGGCGAGGCGGTCGGCCTTGACCAGGGGGGTGAGGCCGGGGTTCATGTTGGGCAGTTCGGCGACGTTCGCCGGGACCGGGAGCAGGTGCCGGTAGCGCCAGATGTTGTTGGGACCGGCCTCGATGTCGGCGCGGGTGACGGTGCCGAAGTCGTAGGCCACCTCCAGCGGGCCGAAACAGAACTCGCACGCGAAACGGGGGGCGAGGTCGTAGCGCTCGCCGCATTCGCGACAGGACAGCGCGGCGGCGGGGCCGAAGGAGCGGACGGAGGTGGGTTCGGTGGCGGTAATCGCCATGGCGAGGCGTCTCCCCTCATCTTCCCTGGTGGACACCTTGTCCCCAGGCCGGAGTTGGCACCTGTCCCGGCCGCCTCGCGTGTCCGCGAGCGATGTACGCCGAGATGGTTGCCGGGGCTTCGCAGGGCCGGTCCCTCCACCCCTCTGGATGAGCAATATGAAGTTGTGAAAGCGGTTGTCACGCGTTGTGCCGGTTCCTTCCGGAACCGGCATGGTCACTGTAACGGACGTGTTGACCGATTTTCCACGGGGCGTGATCCGGGTAACACGAACCGACTCACATGGTGAGACGGCACAGGTCCGGGGCGGCCCCGTGCACGTGCTCTGTTTCCTCCGGGTGACATCCTGTGCCTGTGACCTGTGGCGGGTTTGGGGCGTGTACCGACCGGCGAGACCTAGGGTGCGCCTTCCGCCGTCCGCCGCCCGCCCCTTCCGCACCGGGTACGGCACCGGATCCGGGGGCCGTTTCCGTATCCTGCGCTCGACCGGAATCCCGCGCACTCCGAGAGGACGAGACCACGTGGACAAGGCCCAGATCCTCATCGCCTCCAACCGAGGACCGGTGTCCTTCTCGATCACCGAGGACGGCGAGCTGGAACACCGCCGCGGTGGCGGCGGGCTGGTCTCCGGCATGATCTCGGTGGCGACCGAGATCGACAGCATCTGGGTGTGCGCCGCCCTGTCCGAGGCCGACCGGCGGGCCGCGGCCGAGTCGCCGGGGGCGCGGCTGGACCTGGAGTACGACCTGGACGGCATGCGCGTCCACATGCTGGACATCCCGGAGGAGACGTTCCAGGGGGCCTACACCGGGGTCGCGAACTCGACGCTGTGGTTCCTCCAGCACATGATGTACGACACCCCCAACAAGCCGTCGTTCGGCTCGGGGTTCCGGCGGCGGTGGGAGGACTACACCGCCTACAACAACGCCTTCGCCGAGGCGCTGGTGTCGGGGGCCGCCGACAACGCCCGGGTGGCCGTGCAGGACTACCACCTGGCGCTGGTGCCGCGCATCCTGCGGGCCCGCCGCCCCGACCTGCGCATCGCGCACTTCTCGCACACCCCGTGGGCGCCGCCGGAGTACTTCCGCCTGCTGCCCGACGACATCGCCCGGGAGCTGCTGGCCGGGATGCTCGGCGCCGACCGGCTGGGTTTCCTCAGCCCGCGCTGGGCCGACGCCTTCCTGCGCTGCTGCGCGGAGATCCTGCGCGCGGACGTGGACTTCCGCAGCCGGACCGTGGAGTACGGCGGCCGGGTGATCGGGGTGGGCGTGCACGCGCTGGGCGCCGACGAGGCGGGGCTGCGCGAGAGCGCCGCCGAACCGCTGGTGGCGGTGCGCCGGGAGACCCTGGAGGAGCTGGTCGGGGACACCAGGCTGATCGTGCGGGTGGACCGGACGGAGCTGTCCAAGAACATCGTCCGGGGCCTGGAGGCGTACCGCGAACTGCTGCTGGCGCACCCCGAGTGGCGCGGGCGGGTGACCCACCTGGCGTTCGCCTACCCGAGCCGGGGCGACGTGCCCGAGTACCGCGAGTACACCGACCGGGTGCTGCGGGTGGCCAAGGAGATCAACGAGGAGTTCGCGACGGCCGAGTGGACGCCGCTGATCCTGGAGGTCAACGACGACTACCAGCGTTCGCTGGCCTCGTTCCAGCTGGCCGACGTGCTGCTGGTGAACCCGATCCGGGACGGCATGAACCTGGTCGCCAAGGAGGGGCCGGTGCTGTCGGAGCGCGACTCGGTGCTGGTGCTCTCTCGTGAGGCGGGGGCCGCCGACGAGCTGGGCGAGTACGCGCTGACGGTCAACCCCTACGACACGGTGGAAACCGCGGAGGCGCTGCACCGGGCGCTGTCGATGTCCGCGGCCGAGCGCCGGACCCGGCGCGAGCGGCTGGCGGAGGCGGCGGTGGCGCTGCCCCCGCGGCGGTGGTTCCAGGACCAGCTGCGCTCCCTGGGCTGAGCCGGCCCGTCGCCCACCACCGCTCCTCAAGGGACGGCCTTCGGCAGTAGGCCTCCCCACCTGAGGACGGCCTTCGGCCGTGGGCTTCCCCGCCTACGGAGCCTTCGGCACCGTACTCTTCCGGCCTTCGCCCCCGGCTGGGCCCCTCCGCCGGGGGATGCGCCTCCCCCGTGCGGGGGAGGAACCCGGCCGCGCCGCGGGCGAGGCTAGGTGTATGGACACACGAACCCCCCGCACCCGCCGGACCCCCGCCCACGCCCCGGCCCGCACCGCCCGCTGGGCGGTGGCCGCGGCGCTGTGGTCCCTGCTCTACGTCGCGTCCAAGGTCCAGTACGCCCTGGCCGGCCGGCTGGGCGTGACCGGCGGCCCCGAGGTCCCGGACCACGCCTACGCCGACTTCGGCCCCGGCGAGGTGGCCGCCGCCCAGTGGGGCAACGCCGGGGTCGGGCTGGGCGCGGCCCTGCTGTTCCTGCTGCTCTCCCTGCCCGCCGCCCGCCGGGTGCCCCGGTGGCTGTCGCTGCCGCCGGTGGGGGCGGTGGCGCTCATGATGTCGGCGGGCGCGGTCGGCATGGTCTACCGGGACCTGGCCACGGGGGTCGGCGGCACGGGGTTCGGCCTGTACTGCCTGGTGTGGGCGGGCCTGGCCGCCGCGGTGCTGGTGGGCCTGGCCCGGCGGCGGCCCTGAAGGGGCGGCCCGGGGTCAGGCCTCGGGCAGCGGAGCCCCGGCCTCGGCGAGGAGCTCGCGCACGATCGCGTCCTTGGCCGCGGAGTAGTCCTGGATCCTCTCCCAGGTGCGTTCGGCCAGCTCCCGCTTGACCTTGACGTAGCGCTCGCGGGCGTCGGGGTTCGCGATGAGGTGGTCGCGGAACCGGCGCATCCGCTCGACCTCGTCGCAGCCCTCGCTGAAGACGTGCAGGTTGAGGTTGACGTCGGGGCCCTTGAGCACCCGGTGCTCGTACCAGTCGGGCTCGCGGATGACCAGCATGTACCCGGCCTTCTCCAGGTCGGGGAGGTAGGCGGCCTCGTCGGCGGAGTCGGCGACGACCAGCAGCAGGTCGACGCAGGGTTTGGCGGGCAGGCCGGGGACCGAGGTGGAGCCCACGTGCTCGAACAGCAGGACGCGGTCGCCGAGGGTGGCGTACACCCGGTCGGCCTCGCGCTCGAACAGGTAGGGCCACTTGGGGTCGTAGTCCGAGATGTGGACCCGACCGTTGACGAGGTTGCGGTGCTGGGGGGCCGGATCGATCCGCGTTTCCCCGCGGGAGGGCAACGGTGACGCTTCGAGGGGAGACATTCCATAAAGATTTCTCCGTTCACCCGCTGGAGTCAAGAGCATCCGGCGTCGCTTACATATGCACGTGTATTCGTGACATCACCAACGCCCGAATAGCCACGGAGAGCAACACCGCGGATACACATGGAGAGAATTCGGATTCTTTTTCTTCGGTTTCTCCCTTTTCCGCGCATGTTTCCTTCCGGAGCGTCACCCCGGCTCGGCGACCACCAGGACCAGGGATCCGACCAGCTCGGGCAGCTCGCGCAACCGCCCGTGCCACCGGGCCCAGGCGCCGTCGGCCGGGTCCCGGGACAGGTGTTCGACGAAACGCCGCTCGACCTCCCCGCCCACAAAACTCCACGCCGAGCAGGACAGCCGCGCCCCCTCCTCCAGCAGCCGCTCGGGGCGGCCGTAGTACGCCTCGTTGAAACCGTCGGAGCAGTCCAGCGGAATGGGAACGGGAATGGTCCTCACGTTTCCTCCCAGCCCCCGGGCCGGAGCGCTCAGGGCCGGGTAGCGGCGCGCCTCGGTGTCCAGCACCTCGGGGGCGTACTCGTACAGCCAGAAGTCGCGCACCAGGCCGAGGCCGCAGGTGAGGACCGCGACCGGCCCGGCGGCGGGGTCCCCCCACCGGTGAACGCTGAGCGTCGTCATCGCCGCGTCGAACGCCCCGTCCGGGCAGGTCCTCGGCCACCGCGTCCACCGCAGCCGCCAGGTGGTCCGGCCGCGCCCCCCGCATCGACGCCGACGGCTCCACCGCGGTCACCTCCCGGTCGGCGGGCTCGTACGAGCCCGCCCCGGCGCCCACGTTGAGCACCGTCCGCGCCCCGCCCAGGGCCGCGTGCACGACCCGCGCGATCCGCGGCTCGGGAACCCGGTGGTCGGTGTACGACCGGCCGATCACCCCGTAGTCGGCGTCACCGGTACTGCTGTCGGACACGCGTCGCATGGTCCCTCCAGGGAGTCAGAGAAATCCGACCCCCATCCACCCGCCCCCGGTCTCCCCCGGCCACCCGTTTCCTCACCGGGGCGGCCGTCCCCATCGGCCGCGACCTCCCAGGACACCGACGGCCGGGGTCAGCCCTTGCGGCGGCGGCCGCCCTTCTTGCGGCGGGAGGCGGGCGGCGCCTCGGCGGCGCGCTGCTGGGCGATCTCCGCCTCCTCCAGGGCGCGTTCGGCCTTGACGCCGTAGGGGTCGGCGGAGGAGCGGCGCACCCACACCACGACCAGCGCCACACCCAGCACCAGGACCAGGCCGACCATCGCGAACCACACCCACACCGGCACCGAGGGGCCTTGCTCGGCCCGGTCGGCCAGCTCCTCGTCGAAGAGCGGGATGTCCTGGGCGGTCCCGGCGGCCTCGGCCTCCGCGGAGGGCAGGTGCAGGCTCGGCAGCCCGTCCGGGCCGGGCTGGGAGCCCTCCACCAGGGCCTCGCGGACCTGTTCGGGGCGCAGCTGCGGGTGGGCCGAGCGCAGCAGAGCGGCGGCCCCGGCGGCCATCGCCGCCGCGTACTCGGTTCCGGTGACCTCGACCTGCCCCATGTCGGGTCCGGCGGTCTCCAGGTCGGCGCCGGGGGCGACCAGGTCGATCGCCCCGGCGTCGGGCGAGCCGGAGATGAGCTCGGAGTTCTCGTCCACCCCGCCGACGGCCAGCACGTTGGAGTCGGACCGGTCGTCGGCCGGGCCGATCACCAGGGCGCCGGCGGCGACGGCGTCGCGGGTGGCGCCGGTGAGGTCGGTCCCCTCGGGGATCTCGGGCAGCAGGATGACCTGCGCCCCGGAGTCGGCGGCGTGGCGCACCGCGGCGGCGAGCCGGTCCCCGGTGGGGATGACCAGCAGCCCGGAGGCGGGGGACACGCCGAGCACGCCGCCGTCGGCGTCCATGCCGTGCCCGTGTCCGGCCACCAGGGCGGCCGCGGCGCTGCCCGCGTCGGCGTCGCCGTCGTTGCCGCCGAACTCCTCGTCGACGGTCAGGTTGTCGACCAGGTCCGGGTGGTCGGTGTGCACCGAGATGCCGGGGAGGGCGACGGTGATGCCCTGCCCCTGTGTTTCCGGCCACAATTCCTGGGCACCGATGGACTGCAACCCCCATTGCTCGGGGCGAAAGTCGGGAACCCCGTCGGCCGCCGCGGGGGCGGCGACCAGACCGAGGACGACGGTCGCGGCGATGGCGACGATCCCGGTGTGTTCCCTGTGACGGCTGATGCCCCCGAGCACGACAGGTCTCCCTAATGTTGCTCCCCTGTACCCCCGTAATTCTGTCATGAGCACAGGTTTCCGGCGTGGACAAGTGGCCGTGAGGGTAGGAAAGGTAACTGTATCCCCGCTGCCAGTCCTGGGTTTTCTCCCCCGCATCCGGCATGTCGAGTCGCTAGCATGAGTCGGGCCGATCCGGACAAACCATTTTCCGCCCAGGGGGTGTCCCATGCCGAATATCGGTCCGACCGAAGACGGTCAGTCGGCACTGGCCGAACGCGATCAGCGCATCCTGGCCTTCGAGCGCCAGTGGTGGAAGTTCGAGGGCTCCAAGGAGCAGGCGATCCGCGACGAGTTCGGGTTCTCCGCCACGCGGTACTACCAACTGCTGAACGGGCTGGTCGACCGCCCCGAGGCCCTGGCCTTCGATCCCATGACGGTCAAGCGACTGCGCCGGGTGCGCGCCGACCGCCAGCGCCAACGCAATGCGCGGCGGCTGGGTATCCGGCTCTGAGGCCCCTTTTCGGTCGCACTCTGCCCGAAGTACCACGGACGCGACCACAGGTCCGAAACCAGACAAGAATGCGGGTGCGCACCTTTGGGTGCGCACCCGCCTCTCTCATCCCACACGAACCTCCATGGTGCACCCGCTCCGGTGAACGGCGGCCGAACGCGGCACGGACATCGGGCACCGGTTCCGCCACGCCCGGGGTCGGCCCCGCCCCCGCCGGACGGCCCGAGTTCACCCGCCGCCGCTAAGTTGGAGTCGCCGCCCGCAAAGCACCGCCCGCCCATAAAGCGCCGCCCGTCCGGAAAGGCCCGCCATGCAGCTGCCCGCACCGAGCACGGCCGAGGGGCGCACCGCGCTCGACGCCCTGCTGACCGACCCCGCCAAGGCCCTGGCCGCCTTCGACTTCGACGGCACCCTGGCGCCCATCGTCGACGACCCGCGCACCTCCGCGCCCCACCCGGGCATCGTGGAGCTGCTCGCCGACCTGGCCGGCCGGCTGGGCACCGTCGCCGTCGTCACCGGGCGCCCGGCCGCCACCGCCGTCCGCCTGGGCGGGCTGGACCGCGTCCCGGGCATCACCGTGCTGGGCCACTACGGCGCCGAACGCTGGGCCGACGGCCGCGTTCTCGCCGCCGACCCGCCGCCCGGGGTGGAGCTGGTCCGCACCGAGCTGCCCGGCCTCATCGACTCCCTCGGCGCGCCCGAGGGCACCTGGATCGAGGACAAGGGCCGCTCGCTGGCGGTGCACACCCGCCGCACCGCCGAGCCGGACGCCGCGCTGGAGCTGCTCGCCCCGCACCTGGCGGCGCTGGCCGAGCGGGCCGGGCTCCGGGTGGAGCCCGGCCGCATGGTCATCGAGCTGCGCCCGGCGGGCGTGGACAAGGGCGCGGCCCTGTCCGCGCTGGTGGCCGAGCGCGCCGCCGGGTCGGTCCTGTACGCGGGCGACGACCTGGGCGACCTGCCGGCGTTCGACGCGGTGGCGCGGCTGCGCGCCGACGGGGTCCCCGGGCTGACCGTGTGCGCGGGCTCCAGCGAGGTCGCCCGGGTCGCCGAGGCCGCCGACCTGGTGGTGCCGGGCCCGGCCGGGCTGGCGGAGTTCCTCGACGCCCTCACCCGCGCCCTGTCCCGGCCCTGAGCCGCCACGCCCACAACCTTCACCGCGCACCCAGGCCCGACGCGCCGCAGCACCGTCCGCCGCCCCGCGCCGGTCGCAGACCCGGCCGCCGTGCGTCACCACCGCTCAACCGTCCCGGCCCACAACCTCACCGCGCGCCCAGGCCCGACGCGCCGCAGCACCGTCCGCCGCCCCGCGCCTTGGCCCGCGCGGGTCGCACACCCGGCCGCCGTGCGTCACCACCGCTCAACCGTCCCGGCCCGCGGCCGCACGACCCCGCACCGCCGCCCGCTCCTCCACAGCGTGGCCGCACATGCGCCCGCCGGGCCCCCTCCGCATCCCGGCCTTCGGTCCCGCAACCGTTGTCTACGGCGTTGAGTCGTGCGACTGCGGCGACACCGCCGACCGGGCCGCCGAGCGCAGGTCCACCAGGCCCGTGCGGTCCCGCCCGTAGTACACCGCGTTGGTCAGCACCCCCACGTACCTGCCGCTCTCGGGGTGCATGAACAGGCTCGTCCCGGTGAACCCGTTGTGGTACACCACCCCCTCCGGGGTCACCAGCCACCCCAGCCCCCGCCACAGCCGCTGCCCGGCGTCCACCTGCGGCCGCCAGCTCGTCCGCACGAACGGCGGCGGCACCGGCCCGTCCCCGCCCTCGTGGATGCGCAGCATCTCCCGGGCGAACGCCCCCAGGTCGATGGCGGTCGTGAACGCTCCCGCGTGCCCGGCCACCCCGCCCATCAGCGCCGCCGCCTCGTCGTGCACCACGCCCCAGGCCGGTGCCGCCCCGGGCAGCCGCCGCTCGGTGGGCGCCACCCCGGGCGAGCGCGCCAGCGGGCCGAACGCCGTGGACCGCATCCCCAGCTCGTCCCACAGGTCGGCGGCCAGCCGGTCCAGCCCCGTCCCGTACAGCCGCTCCAGCACCAGCCCGAGCAGGATGAACCCCCGGTCGATGTACCGGTACCCGGGTTCCTCCAGCGGGTCGGCGAGGATCGCCTCGGCCAGGTCCTGGTCGGTGCCCACGTACCTCTCCAGCCAGGTCACCTGGTTGAGGCGGCTGGTGTGGGTGAGGATCTGCCGGGTGGTGACACCCGCCCCGGGCAGACCGTCCGCGGGCAGGTATTCGGACATCGGGGCGTCCAGATCCAGCATCCCCTCGGCGACCGCCTGGCCGACCAGCGGCCACGTCGCCATCACCTTGGTCAGACTCGCGATGTCGTAGGCGACATCGGGGGCGGTGTCGTTGTCCTCGTCGATCCGGCCGACCGCCACGAACTCCCACATGCCCCCGGTGCCGATGACGGCGGCGCCCCCGGGCAGCCAGCCCGCGTCCACCATCACCTTCAGGACACCGCGTATCCGCGCACCCGTCTCCGTGAGCCAATCTCCATCACGCACCACACGCCTCCCCCCGACGTTCTCCACTCACTCCGGCGGATACCCCGTTATCTGCTCGTTGTCACACCGTGCCGGACTCCGCGGGGGACGAAACCCTCGCAGGTCAGGGCCGTAATCAGGCCCTTGGTCCCGAGCGGAGTAGTCTGGCGCCCACGACCCCGAGGAGGACGATTGAGCAGCAAGACCCCCGTTCCCGCCGGTTTCCGCGGTGTCGCCGGGAACATCGGGATCAAGGACCCCAACGACGACTTCTTCGCGGTGGTGTCCGAGGTGCCCGCGCACGTGTCGGCCGTGTTCACCCGGTCCCGGTTCGCGGGGCCCAGCGTGCTGCTCAGCCGCCGTGCGGCGGCCGACGGCGAGGCGCGGGGGGTCACGGTGATCGCCCGCAACGCCAACGTGGCCACCGGGGGTGTGGGCGAGGCGAACGCGCGCGAGCTCCAGGAGCGGGTGGCCGCGGCGGCCGGGGTGCGCGCCGACGAGGTCCTGGTGGCGTCCACCGGGGTGATCGGCCGCCCCTACCCGATGGAGAAGGTCCGCGCCCACCTGGACGGGCTGCCCGAGGAGTTCCCGCCGGCCGACCTGGACCGGGCGGCGGCGGCGATGATGACCACCGACACCCACCCCAAGATCGCCTCGGCGCGGGTGGGGGGCGCGACCCTGACGGGGATCGCCAAGGGTGTGGGCATGATCGAGCCGGACATGGCGACGATGCTGGCCTGGTTCTTCACCGACGCCGAGGTCGAGCAGCCGGTGCTGGACGAGGTGTTCCGCCGGGTGGTGGACCGCACCTTCAACGCGCTGAGCATCGACACCGACACCTCCACCAGCGACTCCGCGGCGGTGTTCGCGAACGGGGTGGCGGGGCCGGTGGACATCGCCGAGTTCGAGGTGGCGCTGTTCGAGGTGGCGCTGCGGCTGGTGCGGATGATCGCCTCGGACGGCGAGGGCGCGAGCAAGCTGCTGGAGGTCCGGGTGACCGGGGCGCGCGACGACGCGCAGGCCAAGCGGGTGGCCAAGGCGATCGTGAACTCGCCGCTGGTCAAGACGGCCGTGCACGGCGCCGACCCCAACTGGGGCCGGGTGGCGATGGCGATCGGCAAGTGCTCGGACGAGGCCGACATCCTGCCGGAGAACACCCGCATCCTGTTCGGGGACGTGGAGACCTACCCGGCGGAGTCGACCGACGAGGTGCTGGCGCGGGCGGCCGAGCACATGAAGGGCGACGAGGTGGTGGTCTCGGCGGACCTGGGGATCGGTGAGGGGGAGTTCACCGCCTACGGCTGTGATCTGACGGAGGGGTACATCCGCATCAACGCGGACTACACCACCTGACCGGAACGCACAGGGGGGCGGGGCCGCGCGGCCCCGCCCCCTTCCGCGTTCCCGTGGGGTCAGACGTGGACGGCGGGGGCGTCCTGCCCGTCCTCCATCCGCCCGGCGCGCATGAACAGCGACAGGATCGCACCCGCCACCAGCAGCCCCGCGGCGATGAGGAAGGCCAGCTGCAACCCGTCCAGGAAGGCCAGGTTGCTGGCCCGGGTGACGGCGTCGGCGACCTCGGCGGTGGCCCCCTCGGGGATCACCGCGCCGCCCTGGGAGACGGTGCTGTTGGCCGCGGCGAGGTCGGCGGCGGAGGGTGCGGCCTGTCCGGCCCCGGCGAGGTGGCCGGGCAGGGTGACGGCGATGGCCCCCGACATCACCGCGCCCAGGACCGCCGTGCCCAGCGAGCCGCCGAGCTGCATGGCGGCCTGCTGGAGCGCGGAGGCGACCCCGGCCAGGCGCATCGGCGCGTTGCCGATGATCGCGGCGGTGGCGCCGGTCATCACCAGGCTCAGCCCGGCGCCCAGCAGCAGGAACGCCACGGACATGTACAGCGCCCCGGTGCCGGTGTCCAGGCCGGAGAGCAGGAACATGCCGACCGCCGACGACAGCAGGCCCGCCGTGGTCGGGGCCTTGGCGCCGACCCGGTCCAGCAGGCGGCCCGCGAGCGGCGAGACGATGCCCATGGTGGCGGTCATGGCGATGAGCTGGAGCCCGGTCTGCGCGGGGGTCATCCCACGCACGCCCTGGAGGTAGAACGCGACGAAGAACAGCGACCCCATGAGGCTCACCGCCATCGCCACCATGAGCACGACGCCGATGGACACCGAGCGGTCGGCGAACAGCGACAGCGGCAGCAGCGGCTGTTCGGGGCGGCGCTCCCACAGCACGAACGCCGTGCCCAGGACCAGGAAGGCGCCCAGGGAGGCCAGGGTGATCGGGGCGCCCCAGCCCACCACCGGCGCCTCG
Source organism: Nocardiopsis protaetiae (assembly GCF_045446735.1). Lineage (NCBI taxonomy): Bacteria > Bacillati > Actinomycetota > Actinomycetes > Streptosporangiales > Nocardiopsidaceae > Nocardiopsis > Nocardiopsis protaetiae. The sequence goes on along the minus strand of NZ_JBJJBV010000165.1, from coordinate 3,055 downwards.
ACCAGCGCCCACACCAGCGCGAACACGGCGGCGCTCACGAGCACGATGCCGGGCAGGTCCATGCGGCTGCCGGGGTCGGTGGGGCGGTTGGCGGCGAGCAGCCACAGGCCCAGGCCCACGGCGACCGCGCCGACCGGGACGTTGATGTAGAACACGGCCTCCCAGCCCAGGGAGCCGACCAGCAGGCCGCCGATGATGGGGCCGGCGGCGGTGGAGGCGCCGATGATGCTGCCGAACACGCCGAACGCCCGGCCGAGCCGGCTGGGCGGGAACACCGAGCGCAGCAGGCCCATGGCCGAGGGCAGCAGCAGGGCGCCGAAAACGCCTTGTGCGATGCGGAAGGCCACCAGCATGATGACCCCCGAGGACAGCGCGATCGCCACCGACGAGGCGACGAACCCGACCACGCCCACCAGGTAGACGCGGCGGTGGCCGAACCGGTCGGCGAGCTTGCCCGCGGTGATGAGGAAGACGGCCAGGCCCAGCAGGTAGCCGTGGGTGACCCACTGGAGTTCGGCCAGGGAGGCGCCCAGCGCGGCGCCGATGGCGGGGTTGGCGACCGCCACGATCGTGCCGTCCAGCGCCACCATCATCACGCCGAACGCGATGGCGACCAGGGTCGCCCAGGGGCTGCGCGTCCAGCCGGCCGTCCGCCGATCGGGCGTCGGCCGATCGGGCGGGGCGGTGCCCTCCGGCGGTGCGCTGTTCCCCGGCGGTGCCGTGCTCTCCAGCGGCGCGGTGTTCCCGGGCGGGGTGGTCGGTGCGGTCATGGGTCCCCCTCGAAGTCGTCCGCCCCAGATTATGGCAGCGACTGACACTTGTCAGCCACTGACTTTTTACAGTGACTGACACCACATCCGCGTACGGGTATCCTCCGGAGGAGGAGCGGCCCGCGGCAGGGCCGCGGGAGCAGGCGGGAGGCGCGTCCATGAGCACGACGAGCCCCGACACCGTCGGGGAGTCCTCCGGGGGGCTTCGCCCGGGGCTGCGCGAGGCCAAGAAGGCGCGCACGCGCAGGGCGCTCATCGAGACGGGGCTGCGCCTGTTCCACGAACAGGGCTACGAGAACACCACCACCGAGGAGATCGCCGCCAGCGCGGGCGTCTCCCAGCGCACGTTCTTCCGGTACTTCCCCACCAAGGAGGACGTGGTCCTGGAGGCGATGGAGAGCGTCGACGGCGTTCTCATCGAACACCTGCTGGCCCGCCCCGCCGACGAGCCGCCCTTCGAGGCGCTGTGCAACGCGATGCGCACCCACTGGGAGGTCGTCGGGCGGCGGGCGATGCACCACTTCAAGGGCGGTGCGGCCGAGATCATCGCCGAGAGCCCCGAGCTGGTGCGCACCGGCATGACCTACTGCCAGCGCCGCCAGTACCGGCTGGCGGAGGCGGTCGCGCTGCGCACCGGCGCCGAGCCCGGCGACCCCCGGCCCGACCTGGTGGCGGCGATCTTCTTCGCGGCGCTCTCCAACGGGCACCAGGAGTGGGAGGCGGCCGGGGGCACCGGGCTGTCCGAGCTCCTCGACAGCTTCATGCGCCAGCTGGAACTGGTGCCCGAGGTGATCGGCCCGGGCTGGGGCACCCCGGCCGCGGTCTGCCGCGCGGCGGGCTGACACGCGGCGGGCCGCCACGCGGCGGGCCGAAGCCGGAGGAAGTACCGCGGGAGACCACGCGCCGCGGCGGACCGACGCGGGTCGCCCGAGGCCTCAGACGGTGTCGCGCTCCCCCGCCGGCAGGTAGCGGTCGAAGGGGAACTCGGGTCCGATCTCGCCGGGGGCGCTCCCGCCGGTGAGGAACGCCACCATCCGCGAGGTGATCGCCCCCGCCCACACCGCGACGCGCGTCATCCGCAGGCCGCTCGACCCGCCGGAGGGGGCCACCCCGTCCACCGAGTACTCGCCCATCCACTGGGCGTGCTCCACGTGCGGGCGCATGGCGGCCTCGTAGGCGAAGTACCCCGCACGGTGGTCGCCGTCGACCCGGGCCAGCTCACCGGCCAGCGACATGGCGCCCTTGAGGGCCAGCACCGTGTCCATGCCGGACATGGGGTCGGAGCAGAAGGCGGCGTTGCCGAGCAGCACCACCCGGCCGCGGCTCCAGGTGTCCAGCCGGACCTGGCGGGTGGAGGCGATCTCCACGTCGGCGCCGGCCATCGCCTCCAGAATGCGCGGGACCTCCCAGCCGTCCTCGGCGAAGGCCCGGGCCAGGTCCTCGGGGGTCTCCGGAGTGGTCTCCCCCTCTTTGTGCGTCCGGCGGCGGAGCAGGACGGCCTCCAGGGCGTCCTCGCCGGGGATGTCGGTGAGCATGGCGCCGCGGCCGGGCTTGACCAGGATCGACGACAGCGCGGTCTGGCCGGTGAAGTCGGGGACGGTGAACACCGCGACGGTGACACCGAGGTCGTGGATGTGGTCGGCGGCGGTCCCCTCGAAGGCCAGTTCGCGCACGGTGGAGCGGAGGCCGTCGGCGCCGACGACCAGGTCGAACCGGCGGGGTTCGGCGTGCTCGAACTCCACGTCGACGCCGTCGGGGGTCTGCTCCAGCCCGACGACGGAGTCGCCGAACAGGAACTCGGCGTCGGCGGAGGTCAGGTCCCGGAGCTCGCGCAGCAGCGGGTCGCGGCGGACCACCAGGGTGTGCTCGGCGGAGGGGGCGGGGACCCGGACCGGGTCGCCGTCGTCGCGGAAGCGGAACTCCACCGCGGGCGGGGGCGCGATCTCGTCGGCGAGGCGGTCGAGCAGGCCCATGCGCCCCAGGGCGGCGATGCCGCCGAAGCCGATCTCGACACGGGAGAGCCGGGAGGAGAGGCGGGGCTCGCGGTCCACGACGGTGGGGGTGAAGCCGTGCCGGGCGGCCCAGTGGGCGAAGGCGGAACCGGCCACGCCTGCGCCGACGACGAGAACGGTCCTGTTCCGGGTGGGCACGCACTACCTCCTGGTGTCACGGACGACCACATCCGGTCATCGTACCCTTTTTGGGTCATCTATGACCCATTTTTATTCACCGATGTCCTCAATGACCTTCGGCCGCCACAGTAGCGCGGCGGCGCCGCCGCACAC
>NZ_JBJJBV010000164.1:0-16439 GCF_045446735.1 Nocardiopsis protaetiae | reverse complement strand
ACGGTCTCCGCGACCGGCGGGCCCCGCGCCGGGGCCCTGGCCCCGGCGCGGGATGTCAGGCGGCCAGGCGGGCGACGGCGGCGTCGACGCGCTCGTCGGTGGCGGTGAACGCCACCCGGACGCTTCCGTTGCCGGCGGGCCCGTAGAACTCGCCCGGCGCGACGAGGATGCCGCGCCCGGCCAGGTGCTCCACCGCGCCCCAGGCGTCGTGGTCGGGGTGGGAGGCCCACAGGTACAGCCCCGCCTGGGAGTGGTCGATCCGCCAGCCGGCGCCGGTGAGGGCGGCGCGCAGCCGGGCGCGGCGGGCGCGGTAGCGCTCCTTCTGCTCCGCGGCGTGCGCGTCGTCGTCCAGGGCGGCGCCCATGGCGGCCTGGACCGGGGCGGGCACGATCATCCCCGCGTGCTTGCGCACCGCCAGCAGTTCCTGGACCAGGGCGGTGTCGCCGGCGACGAACGCGGCGCGGTACCCCGCCAGGTTGGAGCGCTTGGACAGGGAGTGCACGGCGAGCAGGCCCTCGTGGGAGCCGTCGCTCACGTCCGGGTGCAGGATCGACACCGGGGCCTCGCCCTCCCAGCCCAGGTCGAGGTAGCACTCGTCGGAGGCGACGATGACGCCGCGCTCGCGGGCCCAGGCGACGACCTTGCGCAGGTGCGGCACGCCCAGGACGCGGCCGGTCGGGTTGCTCGGCGAGTTCACCCACAGCAGCCGCACCGGGGCCGGGCCCAGGGCGGTCAGGCCGTCGGCCGCCACCGGGGTCGCCCCGGCCAGGCGGGCGCCGACGTCGTAGGTGGGGTAGGCCAGCTCGGGGTGGACGACGGTGTCGCCAGGGCCCAGTCCGAGCAGGGTGGGCAGCCAGGCGACGAGCTCCTTGGAGCCGACGGTCGGCAGCACGCCCTCCTCGGGGACGCTCACCCCGTGGCGGCGCTCCAGCCAGCCGGTGATGGAGGCGCGCAGCGCCGGGGTCCCCCAGGTCAGCGGGTAGCCGGGGCTGTCGGCGGCGTCGGCCAGCGCGGCGCGCAGGCCCGGCGGGACCGGGTCGACGGGGGTGCCCACCGACAGGTCGACGATGCCGTCGGGGTGGTCCGCGGCGATCTTCTTGTACGGGGTCAGCCGATCCCACGGGAAGGTGGGGAGCCGGTCCGTCACGGGCCGCCGGGTCATCGCGTGTCTCCATCGGGTCGTCGTCCGGACCGTCACGGTCCGGGTCCGGGTCTGGGCCGGACGGGGTGTCCTTACACGGATCGCGCCGACCCTCCCGGATGCGGGGGGATCGGCGCGATGCGGTGCGATCGCGCGCAGGGGCGCCCTCTGCGCCACGCAGGCGCCCGGGCGCACGATCGGGAAGCGGGTTGTCGGGCCTACTCCGCCTGCGGCGGCAGCTTGGCGACGAGGGGGTGGTCGCGGTCGATCTTGCCGACCTTGGAGGCGCCGCCCGGGGAGCCGAGGTCGTCGAAGAACTCGACGTTGGCCTTGTAGAAGTCCGACCACTGCTCGGGCAGGTCGTCCTCGTAGTAGATGGCCTCGACCGGGCAGACCGGCTCGCACGCACCGCAGTCAACGCACTCGTCCGGGTGGATATACAGGCTGCGCTCGCCCTCGTAGATGCAGTCCACGGGGCACTCGTCGATGCACGCCTTGTCCATCACATCAACACAGGGCTGCGCGATGACGTAGGTCACGTCGTACTCCTTGATCTCACCCCCGCGTTCCCACGGGGGAGGCGGGGACCTCGCAGAGACGTCCGTCGGGCTCGGTCCGGCGTGCGGGCGCCCAGGGACCTGCTCCCGGCCTCTGCGAACGATTGGCACAGATGTCGTAGTCCTAGTATGGCGGCGAAGCGGAGTCGTCGCACAATCGGGGGGCGCGTTGCACATGGCGGGGCGCCTGGTCCACCGGATCACCCGGCAGGACACGGGCAGCAGGGTCTCCATCCGAATCCACCTCCCCGGCGGGGGTTTCACCGATATCGTCGGAGTGCTGGAGTCATGGGACGACGGCGTGCTGGCCGTGCGCCGGCGCGACGGACGCGAGGAGCGCGTGGCGGAGTCGTCCATCGCCGCCAGCCGCGTCGTCCCCGACCTCCCCCCGCGGCGGGGCGGTGCGGCCTCCGACCGCCCCGGATGAGGGGTGTGCGGGGCGTGCGGGCGGCGGCCGTGGCCACCCCGCGTGCCCACGGTGTGCGCCGAGCGCACGAACGTGCATGTCGCGGCCGCCGACAGGCATTCTTCGGCTCCACCGGGGTAGGACAGGCTCAGTTCCGGCGGTCGCCCCCCTGCCGCCGGTGACCACGCAGTACCGCGAAGTACCGCGCCCCCGACGGCCACCCCCCGGCGGACACGCGGGCGCCAACCACGGGGTTTCCGGGGAGGTCGGCGCCGTCCATGGGTGAAGCAGTAGCGTCAGCGCTCGCCGAGCTGGCCCGGCGCGACGGGCGGTCGGCGGAGATGGCCCGGCAGGCCCTCGACACGCTGGCCCCGGGCAACGACCTGGAGGGCCTCAACCAGCACGCCGTGCAGCGGTTCTGCTGGTTCGAGCTGCCCGCCCGGTTCGCCAAGGGCGACCGGGTGGCCGCGCTGCGCGCCCTGGGCACCCTGTTCTCCCTGCTCCAGCTGCACCGGTACGCGCAGATCTGCTCGGCCCCGGCCACCACCCACCTGATGTCGGTCCACGAACGCGACCACGGCGCCGGGGTGGCCGTGTACGAGCGGCTGATGTGGGAGTCCGGGGTGGAGCCGCCGGACCTGCCCGAGCTGACCTGGGGCACCGTGGTCGGCGACGCCGAGATCCGGGCCCGGCAGGAGACCGCCTCGGCGCTGGAACTGGCGATCGTGCTGGGCGACGTGCGCCCCGGCAAGCAGGGTTGGCGGCACGCCCAGGAGCGGTTCACTCGGTCCTTCCTGACCCGGCCCGACGACCGCGGGCTCAGCCACCTGGACCGGATACGCGAGGAGCGGGTGCGGGCCTGGCTGTCCTCGGCCGCCCACCCGCACCGCCGGCACCTGTGGCCGCTGGTGGGCCGGATCATCGCAGGCGCCGACGTGCCGCGCACCGCCGACACCGCCATGGCCCCCCTCCAGCGGCTGCTGGACCTGGCCGAGGAGGGGATCGCGCTCACCCAGATCGGCTACATCTCCCCCGGCGTGGTGCGGTCGATGTGCGAGGACTTCGGCTGGCACACCTCCCCCGAGCCGCCGCGCAGCGAGACCGACGCCACCCAGCTGATCGCCCTGCACCAGATGATGCGGGGGATGCGGGTGGTGCGCCGGTCCGGCCGCCGCCTGGTGCTGACCCGGCGCGGGCGCCAGCTGCGCGCCGACCCCGAGGAGATGTGGCGGGCCGCCACCGAGACCCTGTGCCGCACCGGCGGCCCCGAGCAGGCGGCCGCGGAGACGCTGCTGGGCATGCTGCTGTCGCGCACCCCGCAGGGCAGCGGCTCGCACTCCCGGCGCGGGGACTCGGACATGATCGCCGCCGAGCACCTGCTCACCGGGTCCGGGTGGGCGCCGCCCGAGCCGCAGAGCCCGTCGGGGCGGCACGCCGCCTCGCACCGGCGCACCGCCGAGGCCGCCTCCGACCAGGTGCGGGCCATGGTGATGTCGGTGAGCTGGCTGCTGGACGCGCTGGGCCTGCTCACCGAGGACGACGGCGACGGGCACCGGGAGCTGACCACCGCCGGTCGGGCGTTCGCGCTGGCCAGCCTGCACAAGTCGGCGGTGGCGCCGCGCGCGGTGGTCTGAGCGGCGGTCCACCGGGTGACGCGGTCGGGTGGCCCGGCGGGCGAGCCGGGCGGGCGGCCCCGCGGGCGACGCTCCGCTGTTCGGCACCCGCTGCGGACCGGTCCCCGACAGGGCCTAACCTGGAGCGCGGACTACCCCGCGCGACCAGCAGGAGCATCATGCCCACGCCCGACCCGGCCCCGAAGTCGGAGACGACCGACGCGCCCGACGCCCCGCGCACGGACGCCGCCGACCCCTGGGAGCGCATGCCCGAGGACGCCCTCAACCGGCCGGAGCTGGCCGAGCGCGGGCCCGGCACCGGTGCGCCGGTCACCGGGGCCGCGGCCGCCGGGGCCGAGGGGGCCGGGGAGGTCCGCAAGGGGAAGGGCGCCGCGGACTCCGGCGCCGGGGGCGAGGACGGCGAGCGCTCCGGGGGCGTGTTCGACTTCCTGCCCAGCCCGGTGTTCGTGCTGCTGCTGGGCCTGACCGGGTTCGCCGGGTGGCTGTCCTGGCGGGCCGTGGAGCTGGACTGGGCGCCCGAGGACACCAGTGTCACCCCGCTGCTCCCGCCGCTGTTCATCCTGCTGGGCTGGATCGTCTCCTGCGCCGTGCACGAGTTCGCCCACGCGCTCGCCGCGTACCTGGCCGGCGACCGCTCCCAGCGCGGCGGCGCCTACCTGCGCCTCAACCCGTTCGGGTTCCGGCACGCCTTCGCCGGGACCGTGCTGCCCGCGCTCTACCTGGGCTTCGGCGCCTTCGGCCTCAACGGGCCGCCCGCGTTCGTGGCGTGGGACCGGATCCCGCGGAGCCGGCGGGTGCTGGTCGCGCTGGCCGGGCCGCTGGCGAGCCTGGTGCTGTTCGCCGCGCTGGCCGTCACCGTGTCGGTGCTGGTGCCGCCGGGCAACGACACCACCAACTGGGCGATCTCCGCGCTGGCGTTCCTGGCCTTCCTCAACCTGACCTCGGCGGTGATCAACCTGCTGCCCGTGCCCGGCCTGGACGGCTTCGAGGTGCTCGCCGTCGGCCTGCGCGACCGGCCGTGGGTGGCCGCCGCCCGGGTGAACGCGCTGTTCGGCTCCGTGGCGGTGTTCGCGCTGCTGTGGTTCCCGGCGCTGCGGGACCTGTGGGTGGGCGCGTTCTACACACTGTTCCGGAACGCCATGCCCAACCCGACGTTCGAGGGCACGGTGTTCCTGGGCGAGCTGCTGCTCCAGTTCTGGAACGCCTGAGCCGCCGGTCCCGAGACGTGAACGAGGCCCCCGCCGTACCGGCGGGGGCCTTCGCTGCGTTCAGGGGTTCAGAGGTTCAGGGGTTCGGGGGGCGCGGGGGTTCAGGGGGTGCGGGTGCCCCCGGCGACCGGGGGCAGCCCGGCCAGGAAGGGGTTGTCGCCACGGGCGCTGCGCACCACCGCGAGCGCCAGCACCACCATGGACCCGAAGAGATAGCCGTAGTGGAGCAGGTGGCTGGTCAGCACGATGTCGCCGCCCGGCATGTACACGGTGAGCACCGTGGCCAGGGCCACGAACCCCAGCGCGAAGGCCACCCCGCCGGAGAGGCCGCGGGTGCCCCACGCGCACAGGCGGCACAGGCCGTACAGGGCCCCCAGCAGCACCAGCAGCCCCACCACACCCAGCACCTGGGCGGGCAGTCCCGCCTCCCAGTAGCGGGTCAGCCAGCCCGCGGCGGTCGCCGACAGCAGCCCGGTCACCGCGCCCGCCGCCACGAGCACCGGGAAGGTGACCGCGGTCAGCACCGCCGCCAGTGCGGCGTCGCCCTGGCCCGGCGCCTCGTAGCGGGCCGGGTCGGCCCCCGCCACCGGGGCGGGTCCGGCCCCGGGGCCGGTCCCGGCGCCCTCGCCCGCGCTCACAGGCCCTCGAAGAGGTCGGTCTCGAACCCCCCGGCCGGGCGGCGCGGGGTGGGGCCCAGCAGCAGGGTGAAGTACTCCACCGCGTCGATCTCCTGGGCGATGTCGTTGGACAGGGCGAAACGCTCGCCGTCCACCGTGATCTGGGTGGCGTGGGCGCGCATCGCCATCGCCTTGGCCGCCCAGTGGTCGGTGGCGTCGATCCGGGTGGTGACCAGGTCGTCCGGGGTGCCCCGGGCGATGTCGGCCACCCTGCTCGGCGGGGTGAACGGCCCCGCCTCCTCGTTCAGCCGGGCGATGGACGCCTCGATCACCGACACCGGCTGGGCGATCGCGTACAGCTTGCGGACCTGCCACGGGGTGCCGGGCATCGACCGCTCCCCCGCCTTCACGCAGGCGCGCCGGGTGATCCGGTGGGCCTGGACGTGGTCGGGGTGGCCGTAGCCGCCGTGCTCGTCGTAGGAGACCAGGACGTGCGGGCGGACCTCGCGGATGGTCTCCGCGAGCAGGCGGGCGGCCTCCTCCACGTCGGCGTTGCAGAACGCCTCGGGGCGTCCGGCCGAGGGCGTGCCCGCCATCCCGGAGTCGCGGTAGTGCCCCGCGCCGCCCAGGAACCGGTGGTCGCGCACCCCCAGGGAGACGCAGGCCTTGTCCAGCTCGCCGATCCGGTGGTCGCCGAGGGTGTCGTCGCGGTCGGCCGCCAGGTGCGCGAGGCCGGCGGGGATGACCTCGCCCTCCTCGCCCAGGGTGCAGGTCACCAGGGTGACACCGGCACCTTCGGCCGCGTACTTCGCCAGCGTGGCCCCGGTGACGATGCTCTCGTCGTCGGGGTGGGCGTGCACCATCATGAGTCGTCTGTCGGTCACCACGAGGTGAACAATACCGGCCGCATGCCCGCGATCCCTCCCGAACGGCCAGGTAGGGCGCGGCGCGCAGAGAGCGCCGGGGAGGTCGTCCACAGGGGCCGAGCGGGAACCGGAGATGTGGGCCACAATCGGACCTATGAGCTTTCCTCGCCAACAGGCACGTACCCAGCGCTTCACCATCGGTGTCCCACGCTCCTTCGAGATCTCCCCGGACGGTCGGCGCGTCGCCTTCCTGAGAGGGCGCGACGGCATCGACACCGCCACCTGCCTGTGGGTGCACGAGGCGGAGGAGGGCACCGAGCACGTGGTCGCCGACCCGCGCGCGCTCGGCGCCGACGACGAGGACCTGCCGCCGGAGGAGCGGGCCCGCCGGGAGCGGCTGCGCGAGAGCGGCGGCGGCATCGTGTCGTACACGGTCGACACGGCCTTCACCCGCGCCGTGTTCACCCTGTCCGGCCGCCTGTTCTACGTGGACCTGGTGGGCGACCGCACCGAGCCGCGCGAGCTGCCCGCCGCCACCCCCGTGGTGGACCCGCGGATCAGCCCCGCGGGCGACCGGGTCGCCTACGTCAGCGGCGGCGCGCTGCGGGTCATCGACATCGCCGACGCCGAACCCGACCACGGCGACCGGGTGCTGGCCGCCCCCGACGGCGACGGCGTCACCTGGGGCCTGGCCGACTTCATCGCCGCCGAGGAGATGGGCCGCTACCGCGGGTTCTGGTGGGCGCCCGACGGCTCGGCGCTGCTGGCCGCCCGGGTGGACGAGTCCCCGGTGGGCCGCTGGTACGTGGACGACCCGGCCGCCCCCGAGCAGGAGCCCACCGAGCTGCGCTACCCCGCGGCGGGCACCGACAACGCACAGGTGCGGCTGGCCGCCCTGGCGGTCACCTCCTCCGCCGCGTTCCGCCGGGACGGCGCCCCCGAGCCGGTGTGGATCGACTGGGACCGGGAGGCGCTGCCCTACCTGGCCACCGCCGGGTGGACGACCGGCCCCGACGGCTCCCCCACCGCGGTGTTCACCGCACAGAGCCGCGACCAGCGCACCCTCACCCTGTTCGGCGCCGACCCGGCCACCGGGCTGGCCATGGAGACGCGCACCGAGACCGACGGCGTGTGGGTCGAGCTGATGCCGGGTGTGCCCGCCCACACCGACAAGGGCGACCTGGTGTGGATCGGCCGCGAGAACGGGGCCGGCGAGCGCCGGGTGTTCGTGGGCGGGCGCGCCGTCAGCCCCGCCGACGTGTACGTGCGCGGCGTGGTCGACGTGGACGGCGACCGGATCCTGTACTCGGGCTCGCCCGCCGACCGGCCGGGCGACGTGTCGCTGTGGCTGGTGGACCTGGGCACCGGGCTGTCCGCCCCGGTCGAGCTGCCCGGGCACGGCTGCTCGACGTCCTCCGACGCCGACGCGCACAGCGGCCTGCGTTCGGGCCGGCTGCGCGGCGACACCCTGGTGGTGCAGCACCGGTCGATGGAGTTCGCCGGGGTGCGCACCCTGGTGATGCGCGAGGCCAGCAGCGAGACCCGGCGCACCCGCGGGTCCATCGAGAGCTTCGCCGAGACCCCGGACCTGCCCGAGCCGCGGGTGGAGTTCTGGCGGGCGGGCGAGCGGGGCATCCCGTGCGCGCTGGTGCTGCCGTCCTGGTACCGGGACGACCTGCGCCCGCTGCCGGTGCTGATGGCGCCCTACGGCGGCCCGCACGCCCAGAGGGTGCTGCACGCGCGCGGGGCGTTCCTGACCGCCCAGTGGTACGCCGAGCAGGGGTTCGCGGTGCTCATCGCCGACGGCCGCGGCACCCCGGGCATCGGCGTGGAGTGGGAGCAGGAGATCCACCTGGACCTGGCCACCGGGGTGCTGGAGGACCAGGTCACCGCCCTGCGGGACGCCGCGGAGCGGTTCGGCTCCCTGGACGTCTCCCGGGTGGGGATCCACGGGTGGTCGTTCGGCGGCTACCTGTCGGCGCTGGCCGTGCTGCGCCGCCCGGACGTGTTCCACGCCGCGGTGGCGGGCGCCCCGGTCATCGACTGGCGCCTGTACGACACCCACTACACCGAGCGGTACCTGGGCCTGCCCCAGGACGACCCGGGGGTGTACGGGCGCAGCTCGCTGCTGGACGACGCCGCCAAGCTGGAGCGGCCGCTGATGATGATCCACGGGCTGTCCGACGACAACGTGGTGTTCGCCCACACCCAGCGGATGTCCTCGGCGCTGCTGGCGGCGGGGCGCAAGCACACGGTGCTGCCGCTGTCGGGGGTGACCCACTCGCCCTCGGACCCGACGGTGTCGGAGAACCTGATGCTGCTCCAGGTGGAGTTCCTCAAGGACTCCCTGCGCGGCGAGGCCTGAGGCGGGACCGGCCGGGCCGGTGCCGGGCGCCGTGCGGCGCCCGGCACCGGGGTCAGCGCGTCGGGTGGGCCTCCTAGGAGCCGGCCGCGATCTCGGACTCGTCGGGAACCGTGATCTCCACGGGGCGGCCGAAGACGAAGGCGATCCGCTCGTATTCGGCGTCCTCTTCGAACTCCCCGACGGACGCGTAGGACTGGAAGTGCTGGAGGTGCCCGTCCTCGTCCACCCAGATGTCGAAGGTCGCCTCGGTGTCGCTCCCCCTGGCCTCGACGGGCACGGTACCGGTGTAGTGGTGGCCGCTCCGGTCGGTCAGGCCGTACGTGTCCAGCAGCTCCTGCGGGTAGTCCTCGAAGGGGGTGTCCGTCACCCCCTGGTAGGCGATGTCGGCGTCCCCGGACAGCACCTCCTCCACCGCGGCCAGCGCATTCCCCCACCGCACGTCCGGGTCGTCGATCCGGTCCTGCGGACCCGGCCGGTAGAAGTCGCCCTCGACGACTTCGACGAGGTTGGCGTCGGTGCGGGCCAGCACGTCGTCGGGCCCCTCGCCGATGTGCAGGACGGTGAAGATGGCCGGACCCGCATAGACGATCAGGTGCCGGACGTGCCGGGGGTCGCCGGTCTGCCGGATCACCACGTTCGATGAGTCCGAGGAGGTCTCGGCCGACCGCTCCAGGTGGCCCACCGCGAACTCCGGAGCCTCCTCCGCCAGGGCGAGGGCCTCGGTGACGACGGCCACGGCGTCCGCTGGGTCCCGGGTGACCGCTGGTCCGGTGGGTTCGGGCGATTCCCCGGCCGTGGTCCCCGGGTCCCCGCCGGATCCCGGATCGGCGCCTTCCCCGCCGTCGGGGCGGGCGATGAAGAACGCCGCGACCAGCACCGCCGCCAGGCCCGCGGCGCCGGCGGAGAGCCAGAGGGCCCGCCGCGGGCCGCGGCGGGCCCGCCGCTTCGGGACGCCCGCGGTCACGCCGCGCCATTCGGTGGCGAGCATGGCGGGCACCACGCGGGTGGGGTCGGAGACCGGCGGGGCGTCGACGCGGGTGGCGCTCCACGCCCCGGTCACCTCCGCCAGGGCCTGTGCGGCGGTGGGCCGGGCGGCCGGGTCCTTGGACAGGGCGCGGCGCACCGTCGGCAGCAGCTCCGGGGGCACCCCGGTCAGGTCGGGCTCCTCGGTGCGGGTCCGGTGGATCACCACCTCCACCGGGCCGCCGGCGAAGGGGTCGCGGCCGGTGCACGCGAACGCCACCAGGCAGGCCCAGGCGAACACGTCGGAGCGGTCGCCGGCCGGGACGCCGTTGTACTGCTCCGGCGCCATCCAGCCCGGGGTGCCGAACAGGCCGCCGGTGCGGGTCAGGGCGGTGCCGTCGGCCGCACGGGCGATACCGAAGTCCAACACCTTGGGGCCGCTCGGCGACAGGATGACGTTGCCGGGTTTGAGATCACGGTGCACCACCCCCTCCGCGTGGATCGCGACCAGCGCCTCGGCCAGCCCCGCGGCCAGGGAGACCGCCATCCCCCCGGTGAGGGGGCCGTTCTTCCGGACGTGGACGCGCAGGGTGTCACCGGGCACGTACTCGGTGGCCATCCACGGCGCCGCGGCGTTGGTGTCCGCCCCGAAGTACGCCGCGGTGCAGGTGGCCCGCACCCGCGCGACCAGGGAGACCTCGCGGGCGAACCGGGCCCGGAAGTCGGGGTCGGCGGCGTACTGCGGGTGGACGACCTTGACGGCCGCGCAGGACCCGTCGTCCTCTCCCAGGCCGGCGTAGACGGCACCCATGCCGCCCGCGCCGATCCGGCCCACCACCCGGTAGGGGCCGATGCGGTCCGGGTCCGTGGCGGTGGTAGGGGTCGCCCCCGGGGGCAGGCTGTCGTCATCGAAGGGGCGGGGGTCGAGGTTCAAGGAACGCTCTCCTCTGTGCGGGGGTGGTCAGGAGGGGGTGGTGGTGCAGCCCTCGGGCACACCGGCGGCGAGGTCGGCCCGGCCAAGGTGCGGGAAGTCGGGATAGGGGTCGTGCAGGTGCCTGCCGAATTCGGGGTCTCCGACGCAGAAGCCCCCGGGCCGGTCCGCCGGGGCCCGGCGACCCTCTTCCAAGGTGCTGTCGGGCAGGTAGTGGACCATGCCCCCGGGCGAACCGAAGAAGGTCACGGGGAACTCCACCACCGGGTTCCGCGGGTCCGCCTCCGCCAGTACCCCGGCGCTGCTGGCCCTTGCGAAGTCGAGGTACTCGTCGCCCGCGGTGAACTCGCCGACCCAGGCGAAGTCCCGTCCGTGCAGTTGCAGCGAGCCGAAGTCCGGCAGGTACTCCGCCCGGACCTCGACCCGGGCGGTGCCGCTGTGCTGGCTCGATCCGGTGAAGGTGATCCGCAGCTGGTCGAGGGTGGTGCCGTCGGCCCCGACGAGGGAGCGGACGACGGCCGGTTCGGTGTCGTCGTCCGCGGTGATGGCCACCGTGCCGTTCTCGTAGAGGTCGCGGTACTCCTCGGGGATGTCGGTGGGAACCGGTTCCCCGGCCGCGCCCACCGGGGCGGTCCCGGGGTCGCCCGAGGGGTCCTGCGACACGGCGTCGCCGGGAACGCCGCCGGACAGGGCGTCCGGGGGCAGCAGGGCGGAGGCGGTGGCCGCGGTGACGGCGACCGCGGTCGCGGCGGCGGCCACCGCCAGGGCTCGGCCGTGGCGGCGCGCCCAGGGGCGGCGGGGCGGGGCGACCCGCGTCCAGGACTCCGGGTCGGCGTCCACCGGCGGCAGGACGGCCGCCCAGGGGCCGACCTCGAAGGCGGGCAGGGCGGCGGCCGCCTCGGCGGCGGAGGGCCGCCGGGCGGGGTCCTTGTCCAGGGCGGCGGCCAGGACCGGGCGCAGCGGGCCGGGGACCCCTTCGAGGGCTGGCGGGGCGGACAGCACCGCCGAGATCACGCCCTCCTCGGTGCCCGAGCCGAACGGGCCGCGGCCGGTGGCCGCGAACACGACCATGCACGCCCAGGCGAACACGTCGGAGCGGTCGGTGGCGGCCTCCCCCCGGTACTGCTCGGGGGAGATCCACCCCGGGGTGCCCACCAGGGCGCCGGTGCGGGTCAGCGCGGTCTCCTCCGCGGCGCGGGCGATGCCGAAGTCCAGGACCCGGGGCCCGTCCGGGGACAGGATGACGTTGCCGGGCTTGAGGTCGCGGTGCACCACGCCCGTGGCGTGGATCCCGGCGAGCGCCCGCGCGGTGACGCGGGCGAACTCGGCGAGGAACCCGGCGGGCAGCGGGCCGCCGCCGCGCACCCGGGCGTCCAGGGTGGGGCCGGGCACGTACTCGGTGGCCAGCCAGGGGACCTCGGCGCGGGTGTCGGCGGCCAGGAAGCACGGCACCCCCTCGGCCCGGACGCGGCGCACCAGCCGGACCTCGCGGGCGAAGCGGTCGCGGAAGTCCGGGTCGGCGGCGTACATCGCGTGGATGACCTTGAGGGCCGCGCGCCGGTCGCGGTCGTCCAGGGCGGCGTACACGGTGCCCATGCCGCCGGCGCCGAGGCGGCCGACGATCCGGAAGGGGCCGACGGCTCGGGGGTCCCCGGGCTGCGCGGGGGACACGCCGGCGGGGCCCGGCCGGTGGAGGGGTGGGGGATGGTTCACGGGAACGTCGGTCCTCGCTGGGTTCCGGGGGGTGGGGGTCACCTTCCGTGACCGCCCTTTACGATACCGAGTGCCCGAAAAAGGTTCCCGGGGCCGCCGGGGGTTCGCGCGGAGGCGGCCGTAGCCTGGGCGTATGCGTTCGTATGCGGCTCCCCTGGCCCTGGCGGCCGACCTGGTGTGCGTCCTGGTGTTCGTCGTGATCGGCAAGTCCGACCACGGGACAGGTACCGCCGTCGGGGCGGTGCTGTCGACCGCTTGGCCGTTCCTGGCCGCCGCCCTGCTGGGGTGGGCGGCGTCCCGGGCCTGGCGCGCCCCGGCGGCGCTGTGGCCCACGGGGGTGTTCGTGTGGGCGATCACCGTGGTCGGGGGCATGCTGGCGCGCCGGATCGCCGGCGAGGGGACACCGCCCTCCTTCGTGATCGTCACCTCGCTCTTCCTGGCCGCGGTGATGCTCGGCTGGCGGGCGGTCGCACTCGCGGTCGCGAAGAGGCGACAGAGCGCCGCCTGATCGGCCAGACTGGAGGGGAGTTCCGCCCCCCGGCACGAAGGAGCCCCCATGGCCGACCCCATCACCATCGCCCTGGCCACCGCCGTCGTCACCGGTGTGGCCGGCAAGATCTCCGAGCACGCGAGCGAGGCCGTGAGCGAAGGGCTCAAGCGGTTGCAGCGGGCCGTCTTCAAGCGGTTCCGCGGCGACGACGCCGCCCAGGAGGCCATCGACGAGGCGCGCATCTCCCCGGAGGACCCGGCGGCCATCGAGGCGGTGGCCGGGCACCTGGAGCGGGCCGCGGCCGAGGACCCGGAGATCGCCGGCCTCATGCGGCGGCTGGGCAACCAGGTCGAGCAGCACGCCGGGGGCGACATCGTCAACAACAACGTCTACGGCGACCTGAAGGGCAACTCCAAGGTCATCCAGATAAGGGATTCCCACGGGGGCATCAACATGTAGGGGGTACCTAAGCTGGGGTGCGATGAACGAGAACACCGACACCCTGGCCGAGGACGAGGCGCGCGAGGTCGGCGTCGGCCCCTGGCCGGGCCCCTGGCCCGAGGGCGACCACTACGACCCCGAACTGCTGGCGGGCGGCGACCGGCGCAACGTCGTGGACCGCTACCGCTACTGGCGGCGGGAGGCGATCGTCGCCGACCTCGACACCGTCCGGCACCCCTTCCACGTCGCGGTGGAGAACTGGTCCCACGACTTCAACATCGGCTCGGTGGTGCGCACCGCCAACGCGTTCGGCTGCGCCGCCGTGCACATCGTGGGGCGGCGGCGCTGGAACCGGCGGGGGGCGATGGTCACCGACCGCTACCAGCACGTGCACCACCACCCGGACACCGGGGCGCTGGTGGCGTGGGCGGCGGAACGGGACCTGCCGCTGATCGGCATCGACAACCTGCCCGGCGCGGTGCCGCTGGAGACCTACCCGCTGCCGCGGGACGCGGTGCTGGTGTTCGGCCAGGAGGGACCGGGGCTGTCGGAGGAGGTGCGCTCGGTGTGCCGGGCGGTGCTGTCGATCGCCCAGTTCGGGTCCACCCGCTCGATCAACGCGGGGGCGGCCGCGGCGATCGCGATGCACGCGTGGGTGCGGGCGCACGTCTTCGAGCAGAAGGTGCCGGAAACGGTCACACCCCCGGGGCTCTCGTGACGTATTCGTGATCTACCATGGGCGGGGAGACGGCCCCCTACTGGAAAGTCAGCGCATGACTGTGACCGTGACCGCCGGTTCCCGGACAGCCACCCCCGACGACGTGCCCGGGGTGGCGCGCGTGCTGAGCCGCGCCCTGTACGACGACCCCCTGTTCGAGTGGCTGTTCCCCGACCTCGAACTGCGGATGGCCCGGACCCGCCGCATGCTGGCGCTGACCGCCGGGTTCGGCTACGTGCCCCACGGCGACACCCGGGTCGTGGAGGTGGCCGAGGAGGGCGCCGAGCCCGTGATCCGCGGCGCCGCGCTGTGGGCCCCCTACACGACCAACCCGGAGGGGCGCCTGGTGTCGCTGCGCATGTGGCCGCACTGGGGGCAGCTGCTGGGCCGGGCCCGGGCGGCGGGGTTCGTGCGGGTGTTCGCGGAGTGGAAGATGGCCGCCCCGCAGGAGCCGCACCTGTACCTGGCGGCGCTGGGCGTGGACCCGGCGCTGGCCGGAACCGGCCTGGGCGGCGGGCTGCTCACCGAGGGCCTGGACCGGGCCGACTCCGAGGGGCAGCCGGTCTTCACCCAGACCCTCAACGAGAAGAGCCTGGGCTTTTATGAGCGTTTCGGCTTCCGGGTGACGGGCGAGGCGTCCACCCCGGACGCGGGGACGAGCTGGTTCCTGCAGCGCGACCCCTCCTGAGGATGGTGGGGGCCGGGCGCGCGGCCCCATCCGTGACCTTCCCGTGATCTACCATGGGGGAGCCGAGGGAGAGGGAACACCACCATGACCAGCACGCTCACGCGCACGGTGCGCACCGCCACCATGGACGACCTGCCGGGGGTGGCGCGCGTCCTGGGCCGCGCCTTCCACAACGACCCGCTGTTCCTGTGGCTGTTCCCCGACGACATGCGCCGCATGTCCCGGACCACCCGGGCCAACGCCCTGCTGGCGGGCTTCAGCTACATCCCCCTGGGGTACTCCACCCTCGTCGAGGCCCGGGAGGACGCCGACCGCGGACCGGTGATCCGGGGCGCGGCGCTCTGGTCGCCGCCCAGCGGCGAGAACGGCGGGACGGCCGCGGCCCTGCGCTCCCTGCCGCACTGGCTGGAGCTGGTGGGCCCGGCGCGGTTCCCGCGGATGATGCGCTACTTCGCCGCGCTGGCCGCCCACACCCCCCGCGAGCCGCATTGGCACCTCCAGGTGCTGGGCGCCGACCCGGCGGTGGGGCGTTCGGGGGTCGGGGGGCTGCTGCTGAACGCGGGCCTGGAGCGGGCCGACGCCGACGGCGCCCCGGTGTACCTGGAGACGATGAACACGGCCAACGTCGGCTACTACACGCGCTTCGGGTTCGAGATCGTCGACACCCTGGCCGAGCCGGGCACCCCGCTCACCCACCTGATGCTCCGCCCGCCCGCCTGATGGACGTCCGCGGGATCTCGCACCACGTCGACCACCTGACCTCGGAGCGCACCGCCGCCGACATGCGCGCCATCCGCGAGGAGCTGCACTGCACGGCGGTGATGCCCATCGGCTCCGACCTCGGGCGCCTGCGCGCCGCCGCGGAGGCCGCGCTGGCGGTCGGCCTGGAGGTGTGGGTGCGGCCGCGGTGCGATGACCGGCCGGCCGCCGAGCACATGGAGCACCTGGCGGCGGCCGCCGCCCTGGCCGAGGAGCTGCGCGCCGCACACCCGGGCCGGGTCACCCTGCTGGTGGGGACCGAGTTCTCGCTGACCGCCCCGGGCCTGCTGCCGGGGCCGGGCGAGTTCTCCCGCGTGCAGATCATCCGGCGGCCACGGCTGCTGCGCCTGTTCGCCCGGCGGATGAACCGGCGGCTGGGCGGGCTGCTGGAGCTGTCCCGCGAGGTCGCCCGTGAGCGCTTCTCCGGGCCGCTCACCTACGGCGCGGGGCCCTGGGAGGACGTGGACTGGTCGGGGTTCGACGTGGCTGGGGTCAACCTGTACCGCCAGGGCACCGGCACCGAGGGGTACGCCCGCCACCTGCGCGACCTGATGGCCCGTCTCGACAGGCCGCTGGTGATCACCGAGTTCGGCTGCGGCGCCTACCGGGGCGCCCAGGTGCGCGGCGCGGCGTCGTTCTTCGCGGTGAACTGGTTCGCCGACCCGCCCCGGCTGCGCGCGGGGACCGTGCGCGACGAGTCCGTGCAGGCCCGCTACCTCACGGAGCTGCTGGAGCTGTACCGGGACACCGGTGTGCGGGGCGCGTTCGTGTTCACGTTCTCCATGCCGGGCTTCCCCGCCGACGACGACCCGGAGCTGGACCTGGACACCGCGGGCTTCGGCATCGTCCGCCCCGGTGCCGACCTCGCCTCCTGGGAGCCCAAGCAGGCCTTCCACGCCGTCGCAAAGCACTATGCCGCCTACAAGGAGCCCCGATAGCCTC
>NZ_JBJJBV010000163.1:0-17501 GCF_045446735.1 Nocardiopsis protaetiae | reverse complement strand
CGGCCGCGCCCGGGGCCGTCAGGGGGCGGGGGTCGGCGACCCCGCCTCCGCGGCCCGGGGGGTGGTGGTCGTGCGGGACCGCCGGTGGGCGATCACCTGGAGGGTGATGAGGGCGAGGCCCAGCGCGGTCCCCGCCAGGACGAACCAGTGCGAGGCGACGGGCGTGCCCAGCACCTTTCCGAACAGGGCGCTCCACTCGGGGGCGACCAGCACCAGCAGGGAGGCCGCGATGTATGCGACCCGTTCAACGATCGCGACGGGCCGCAGGAAGTGGCCCTCCAGGGCAATGGCCGACGTGGCCAGGGCGACGGACCCGGTGACCACGGCCACGACCAGGTCGAGGGTAGGACCGTCCACCTCCATGAGCGCGGAGTAGGCCATGAGCATCGGGATGAGGTAGAGGCCCTTGGCGAACTTCCACGCCGACAGCCCCGAACGCATCGGCGAGGAATTGGCGATGCCGGCCGCGGCAAAGGCTGCGAAGGCGACCGGCGGGGTCACGTTGGAGTCCTGGCTGTACCAGTACACGATCATGTGCGCGACGATGACGGCCAGTCCCAGCTCCTCCAGCGCGGGGACGGCCAGGACGGCCAGGACCACGTAGGAGGCGGTGACCGGCAGGCCGATGCCCATGACGAGTGATGCGATCGCCACCATGAGCAGGGTGAGCAGCAGACTTCCGGCGAACACGGTGACCAGGACGTCGGACAGCACCAGTCCCAGGCCGGTCAGGCCGACCATGCCGACGATGACGCCCGCGACGGCGCAGGCCACCGACACCGCCAGGGTGTTGCGGGCGGACAGGACGAAGACTTCGAGGATGTCCCGCAGGCTCAGCCGGCTCGCGGCCCGCAGCATCGCCACGACGAACAGCGCCCCGCAGGCCCACAGGCCCGCCCGGGTCGGCGTCACGTAGTTCAGCAGCAGGACGACGAGCAGGAGGAGGGGCGCGAGGAAGTGCCAGCCCGCCTTCATGACGGTGCGCATCCGGGGCAGGTCGGAGTCCTTGGCCACGCCGATCGCGTGCTTGCGGGCGAGGATGTCCACGAACAGGAACATCACGCCGAAGTACATGAGGGCGGGGATGATCGCGACCTTGACGATGTCGGCGTAGGGGATGCCGGTGCGCTCGGCCATGATGAACGCGCCCGCGCCCATGATGGGCGGCAGGATCTGCCCGCCGGTGGAGGCCGCGGCCTCCACGCCTGCGGCGTCGTGCTTCTTGTACCCGACCTTCTTCATCAGCGGGATGGTGAACGGACCGGTGCTGACGACGTTGGCGATGGCGCTGCCGGAGACCGAGCCCATGAGGGCGCTGCTGAGCACGGCGCCCTTGGCGGGACCGCCGACCATGCGGCCGGTGAGCACGTAGGCCAGCCCGACGAAGAAGTTGCCGCCGCCGGTCTTGGACAGCAGGGCGCCGAACAGGATGAACACGAAGACAAAGGTGACCACCACGCCCAGGGTCAGGCCGTAGATGCCGTCCCCGAGGTAGGAGTGGGTGGCGATGCGCTGGATGGTGGCGCCGGAGTGGCCGAACTGCCCGGGGATGAGCGGGCCGATCCAGGCGTAGAAGACGAACGCGGCGACCATCACCACCATGATCATGCCGACTGTGCGCCGGGTCGCCTCCAGCAGGACGACGATCGCGACCAGGCCCATGATCCAGTCGAGATCGGTGTAGGCGCCCGCGCGGGAGGCCAGTTCGGCCTGGTACACGATCGGGTAGAAGCTGGCGGCGACGGCCGCGACGATGAGGACGGCGTCCAGGACCAGGGCCGGGATCGAGCGCCCTGCCCGGCCGGGCAGGGGCGGCTTGACCAGCAGGACCAGGACCAGGACGAACAGCAGGTGGATGAGGCGCTGCTGGCGCGCGTCGAACCCGGCCCACAACCCGATGTAGAGCTGGAAGAGGCCGAGCCCGAGAGCCAGGGCCAGGACCACGACGCCGATGACGGACGCGAGGCGGCCGTCGCCCCAGCGCTCGGCGGCCATCCGCTTCCAGACCGGTTCGGCCCCCTCGTCCTCCCCGTCGACGTCGGGGAGCGCGTCGGCGGACGTGCCCGTGTGCTTGCGGCGGCGCTGTTCCGGGGCGTCCTCGCCGGGGGGCGGCGACGCCGTCCCGTCCGGTTCGGACGGGGAGCGGAGGGCGTCCTCTCGTTCCTGGGGAGGTGTTTCGGCCATGGTCATCCTCGGGCTGTTCGTGGGACCGCCGGGGGCGTCGTGGACGGTTCCCGGCGGCGGAGGTCGGATCGGGACCGGGGTGTCAGCACTCCGGTGCGGGGGTGCGGGCGGTCAGCAGGTGCAGGGTGGACAGCCGGACCGGTTCGACGGTCACCCGGTGGGCGGTCAGGCACGGGGAGAGCCGTACCTCGGCGCCGGGTGTGCGTATCCGGTGGTCGACGGTGGGGGCGCCGACCCGCAGGGCCAGCTCGGCGCCGATATCGCGGTTCATCTCCTCGATGACCCACCACTCGCCGTCCGCGCGGCCGTGTCCCTCGCCGGCGATCTGTCCCATGCCGGCGCCGAACTGGCGTATCCGGGTGGCGTCGACAACGAGCCTGCCGTCGCGGACCGCGATGTCCTCCTCGATCGGCAGGTGGTCGATGGAGTGGACGTAGGTGATCGTGAACACCTCCTCCGGGGCCAGGGGCAGGTATCCGATGACCGCCCCCTCGTCGGCGACCCGCAGGGCCGAGTGGGTCGGCCAGAACAGGCCCGCCAGGACGGCGAGGGCGGCCGCGGCGACGGTGGCGGCGAGGGCCGTGCACACGTCGCGGCCGAGCGGTTCGCCCGGGACGGGGGTGGGACGCGGCCTCCTGGCGGTGCCGGGGGCCGCGTCCCGAGCGAGGCTCGTGGTCATCGCCCTACGGACGCAGGTCCTCGGGGACCTCGACGCCGGCCTCCTCGTAGTAGCGCAGGGCTCCGGGGTGCACCGGGACCGGGCTGTTGAGGATGCCCTCGGGGACGAGGTACTCCTCGGCCGGGGCGTACACGTCGAGGACGGCCTGGACGTTCTCGAACATGGCCTTGGTGATCTGGTAGGCCTGCTCCTCGTTGAAGGAGCCGGAGACCACCAGGGCGTTCCACACCGCGATGGTGGGCACGTCCTCGTCGACGCCCGGGTAGGTGCCCGCGTCGATGACGTGCTCGGTGTAGCCGCCGTAACCGCTGACGATCGCGGACCGCTCCTCGTCGCACATCGGGATGATGTGGAGGTCGTCGGTGGTGCCCAGCTCGGTGATCCCGGCGTGTCCCTCGCCGACCACCCAGGAGCCGGCGTCGAGCTGGCCGTTCTGGAGGGCGGTGGAGGTCTCCGCGTAGCCGAGCTGGTCGATCTCGACGTCGGTGCCCGCGATCTCCAGGGACTCGAAGACCTGCTTGGTGGTGGCCTCGTTGCCGCTGCCGACGTCGCCCACGGAGTAGCGGGTGCCGATCACGTCGGAGAAGCACTCCAGGCCCTTGGACTCGGCGATGGAGTCGAGGGTGACCGCGTGGAAGACGTTCGGGTAGAGCACCGCCAGGGAGTAGGTCTCGATCTGGTCGCCCTCGAAGTCGGCGGTGCCGGTGGCGGCCTGGTCGGCCGCGTCGCCCTGGACGATGGCCAGGTGGGCGGAGCCGGAGCCGATGAGGCGGATGTTCTCCACGGAGGCGCCGGTGGCCTCGACCGAGCCCGACTGCCCGTCCAGGTTGTCGCCGATGATGCCGCTCAGCGCGCCGCCGATCGGGTAGTAGACGCCCGCGGTGCCGCCGGTGGCGATGCTGAGCTGGTTCTGGACGGTGCCTTCGCCGAGCCCGACATCGTCACCGCCCCCCGACTCCGCGGGCTGGGTGCAGCCGGTCGTCAGCAGGACTCCGGCGGTCAGGGCGGCCAGGGCCGGAAGGGCGCGTCGCATGGTCAGGGGTCCTCTCGAACTGCGTGCGGGGGTCACTGCGGAGGGGTGGGCCGCGGGGCTCGGGGGCCGCGGGAGGAACGCGGCGCCCGGAGCCCGTGTGGCCCACACCACTCCGCTGCCGAGAAACGTAACCGCGACCCCGCGGAAACCCCCAGGTCGTTCGCGGTCATTTGAGGTTTCTCTGAGGTTTCGCGCGCCTTGCTATCGTTTCGGCATGTCGCGGCCCACCCTCGGCCTCCTGTGG
Organism: Nocardiopsis protaetiae; assembly: GCF_045446735.1. Taxonomy (NCBI): domain Bacteria; kingdom Bacillati; phylum Actinomycetota; class Actinomycetes; order Streptosporangiales; family Nocardiopsidaceae; genus Nocardiopsis; species Nocardiopsis protaetiae. The sequence goes on along the minus strand of NZ_JBJJBV010000163.1, from coordinate 13,361 downwards.
CCCCTCACCGCCGCCCTGCTCGTCCTCGCCGTGGCCGCCCCGCTGCTCACCCGGTCCGAGGCCGCGGAGCCGGCGCTCCTGCGGCTGACCCTGGGGACCGGCGGCAGCGGCGGGGTCTACCACGAGTACGGCGCGGCCCTGGCCGGGATCTCCGCCGACCGGTCCGAGGGCGTGCAGATCACCGCGCTGACCACCGCGGCCAGTGTGGAGAACAACCGGCTGGTGGCCGAGGGCACCGTGGACGCCGCCTTCACCCTGGCCGACGTGGCCGCCCTCGCGGTGGCCGGGGAGCCGCCGTTCGAGGAGCCGCTGCCGATCACCGCCGTCGCCCGCCTCTACGACAACCACACCCACGTGGTGGTGCGGGCGGACTCCCCCTACCAGGACCTGGCCGACCTGGCCGGGAGCGCGGTGTCCGTGGGGGCGCAGGGGTCGGGCACCGAGATGATCGCCGAGAGGCTGCTGGACCTGGTGGGGTTCGGTGAGGGCCGGGACCGGAGCGAGGGCCGGGGCGTGCACCGGGTGCGGCTGTCCATCGAGGCGTCGGCCGCCGCCCTGGAGCGGGGCGACATCGACGCGTTCTTCTGGTCCGGCGGCCTGCCCACCCAGGCCGTGGCCGCGCTGGCCGAGCGCCACCCCGTGCGGCTGCTGGACCTGTCCCGGCACGTGACGGCGCTGAGCGAGGAGTACGGCGCCTACTTCTCCGAGCTGCCGGTCCCGGCGGAGACCTACCCCGGGGTCCCGGCGGTGCGCACCATCGGGGTGCCGAGCCTGCTGGTCGTGAACGCGGCCATGCCCGACGCCGACGCCGAGGCGCTGACCCGGCTGCTGTTCACCTCACGGACGCGGCTCGCCGAGATCCACCCGGTCGCGTTCCACCTGCACCCCCGGTCGGCGATCTCCACCCTGCCGGTGCCCCTGCACCCGGGGGCCGCCGACTACTACCAGGAGGTCAAGTCCGCACACGATCGGGCGCCGGTGGCGTCCGCTCCCCCGCGACCAGCCTGATCCGCGCGTCGATGCCGCGGGGCTCGGCCGGGCTCAGGGAGAGCGCGGCCCCCTGGAGTTCGAGCAGGGTGACGACGATGGACAGCCCCAGCCCGGAGCCGCCCACGCCGCCGTCGCTCCAGAACGGCCGGGTGGCGGCCGCCAGCTGGGCCGGGGGCAGGCCGGGACCGTCGTCGACGACGTGGACGTCCACGTGCCCGGCGCCGTCCGGGCCGGGCCCCGGCTCCAGGACCCGGACGGTGACCCGGACGCCCTCCCCGCCGAACTTCAGGGCGTTGTCGATGAGCGCGTCCAGGGCCTGGTCCAGCGTGCCCTCCACGCACCGGACCCGGACCCCGTCCCCGCCCTCCCGGACCAGGACGGCCCCGGCGCGCTCGGCGATGGGCGCCCACGAGCGGAGCCGGTCGTCGACGACGTCGCCGACCTCCTCCCACACCTCGGTGTGCTCGGCGTCCTCGGTCCTGGCGAGGGTGAGCAGGCTGTCGCAGATGCGGGTGATCCGGTCCACCTCGTCCAGGGCGAGCCGGTGGTCCTGGCGCCCCTCCTCGCCCAGGTGCCGGGAGAGCGCCTCCACCCGCAGCCGCAGCGCGGCCAGCGGGTTGCGGACCTGGTGCCCGGCGTAGGCGACGAACACCCGCTGGGTCTCCAGCATGGTGGTGATGGTGTCGGCCATCCGGTTGAACGACTCCCCCAGGCGGCGCAGCTCGACCGGTCCGGCGGCGGTGCGCACCCGGATGTCGAGGCTGCCCTGGGCGACCGCGCGGGTGGCCTCGTCGAGGTCGTCGATGGGCCGCAGCACCCACCGCGTGAGCGGTCCGGCCGCGGAGATGCCCACGGCCATGAGCACGGCGATCGCCCCGGCGGCCACCACCCACTGGACCAGGGTGGCGCGGCGCAGCGACCCGGTGGGCGAGGCGGTGACGGCCGCGCCGACGATCTCGCCGGAGCGTCCGACGGGTTCGGCGACGATGAGCGGGGTGTCCTGCCAGGGGTAGACCACCGTGTCCGCACCCATCCGGTTGCCCGCGAGGGCGTTGCGGACAGCCTCGGGCGGCGGGTCGCCGGGGTTCAGTCCCGGGTCCATGGCGACGAGGTCGAGCCCGGGCCGGGAGGCGGCGACCACCCGGCCGTCGCGGTCCACGACGACGGCGCCGATGCCGTAGAGGTGGTCGTAGGCGGCCAGCTCCGCCTCCAGCATGCCGCCCGTGCCGTTGACGACCGCGGGTTCGGCGATGCTCGCGAACCGGGCGGTGTCGTTGAGGCGGTCCAGGAGCATGTCGGCGGTGCCCCGGGCGGCGATGCTGCCGCACAGCGGCACGGCCAGGCCCAGGCAGGCGGCGACCAGCAGGGTCACGTAGACGGTGATGACACGGCGGCGCATCGGTCGGCCCCGGTCAGCGGCGCGGCCCGGTCGGCGCGGCCTGTCCGGTGGGCGCGGTCTGTCCGGCGGGCGCGGCGGGCGTGCCGGGCGCGGCGAGCGGCATGCGGTACCCGACCCCGCGCACCGTCTCGATGAGGCCGGGGGTCCCGAGTTTGGAGCGCAGGGTGCCCACGTGCACCTCCAGGGTGCGCAGCGTTCCGGGCCAGGTGGTCCCCCACACGCGCAGCAGCAGGTGTTCGCGGGACAGCACGCTCCCGGCCTCGCGGGCCAGGGCCAGCAGCAGGTCGAACTCCTTGCGGGTGACCTCCACCCGGGCGCCGTCCAGCTCCACCGTGCGCCCGGCCGGGTCGATGCGCAGCGGCCCGGCGGTCAGCGGCCCGTCGGCGGGGCGGCGGGTGCGGCGCAGCACCGCCTCCATGCGGGCGCACAGCTCCTCGATCGCCAAGGGCTTGACCACGTAGTCGTCGGCGCCCGCGCGCAGGCCGCGCACGCGTTCGCGCTGCTGCCCGCGGGCGGTCACCATGATGATCGCCGTGTCCCCGGTGCTGTGGCGCTCGCGCAGCATCCGGCACAGCTCGACGCCGTCCATGTCGGGCAGGCCCAGGTCGAGCAGGACGATGTCGACGGGGTCGGCGGCCAGCGCGCGTTCGGCGGTGCGGACCTGGGTGACGGCGTACCCGTGCGGTTCCAGCGCCCCTGCCAGGGCGTCGGCGAGGCGTACGTCGTCCTCGACGAGCAACACCGTGATCATGCCTCGGGCTCCTCGGGGTGCGGGGGACGGTACCCCCGCACCCTAACCCGCCGGCTGTGTCACGGAACACTCCGGGGCATAGCCGACATCACCCTTCGGGCCTCAGGGCTTGAGGATGCTCGCCTCGGGCACGATCTCGGGGGCGCCGTGCTGGATGGCGTCCGCCTCCTGGTCGGTGTCCTGCTCCTGGGCGGCGCGCTCGGCCTCGATGCCCTTGCGGTAGTACTCGACCTCGCGCTCGGCCTGGTCCTTGTCCCAGCCCAGCAGCGGGGCCATGAGCTCGGCGGCCTCCTCGGCGGCGGCGATGCCCCGGTCCCAGGTCTCGAAGGAGATCCGGGTGCGCCGGTACAGGACGTCCTCCAGGTGGCGGGCGCCCTCGGCGCGGACCGCGTAGACGACCTCGGCGCGCAGGTAGTCGTCGGCCCCGGCGAGCGAACGCCCCAGGTCGGGGTCCTCGCGCACCAGGTCGAGCAGGTCGCGGGCGCAGGTCCCGTAGCGGCGCAGCAGGTGGGAGATGCGCGAGACGTGCAGCCCGACCTCCCGGGCCAGCCGGTGGCGCTGGTTGACCAGGGCGCTGTACCCGGAGGCGCCCACCAGCGGCAGCCTGTCGGTGACCGACCTGGCGATGCCCCCGCCCAGGCCGTGGGCGACGGCGTCCACGGCGTCCTTGGCCATGACCCGGTAGGTGGTGTACTTGCCGCCCGCGATGAGGACCAGGCCGGGCACCGGGTGGGCGACCACGTGCTCGCGGGAGAGCTTGGAGGTCTCCTCCGACTCCCCCGACAGCAGCGGGCGCAGGCCCGCGTAGACGCCCTCGACGTCGTCCCTGGTCAGCGGGGTGCGCAGCACCTGGTTGAGGTGGTCCAGGACGTAGTCGATGTCGGCGCGGCTGGCGGCCGGGTTCTCCTTGTCCAGGTCCCAGGCGGTGTCGGTGGTGCCGACGATCCAGTGGCGGCCCCACGGGATGACGAACAGCACGCTCTTCTCGGTGCGCAGGATCATCCCGGAGGAGGCCTGGATGCGGTCGCGCGGCACCACCAGGTGGACGCCCTTGGAGGCGCGGACGTGGATCTGCCCGCGGCCGCCGACCATCTCCTGGATCTCGTCGGTCCACACCCCGGCGGCGTTGACGACCTGGCGGGCGCGGATGGAGATTTCCTCGCCCTTCTCCAGGTCGGCGGCGCGGGCGCCGACCACGTGCTCGCCCTCGCGCAGGAAGCCGACGGCCTGCACCCGGGAGGCGACGCGCGCGCCGAGCCCGGCGGCGGTGCGCAGCACCGTGGTGACGAACCGGGCGTCGTCCACCTGGCAGTCCCAGTACTGGACGGCCCCGGCGAGCGCGTCGCGCTTGAGCGCCGGGAAGACCCGCAGCGCCCCGCCGCGGGTCAGGTGCCGGTGGGAGGGCAGCCCGCGGTTGTTGCGCGAGGTCATGGCGAGGGTGTCGTACAGGGTGACACCCGCGCCGATGTAGAAGCGTTCCCACTGGTGGGCGAACGGGAAGAGGAACGGCACCGGGCGGACCAGGTGCGGGGCGATCGTGGTGAGCAGCAGGCCGCGTTCGTGCAGGGCCTCCTGGACGAGCTCGAAGTCGAACTGCTCCAGGTAGCGCAGACCGCCGTGGATCAGCTTGCTGGATCTGCTGGAGGTGCCCGACGCGAAGTCGCGCGCCTCGATCAGCCCGGTGGACAGTCCGCGGGAGACGGCGTCCAGGGCGATGCCCGCCCCGACGATGCCGCCGCCGACGACGAGGACGTCGAGTTCCTCGTCGCGCATCGCGGCCAGGTCGGCCTCGCGCCCTTCCGGTCCCAGCCAGGTGGTCGTCATCCCAGTCCCTCCGTCGCGATGGTTCTTCCTCCCCAGCGCATACCCGCCGGAGGGGCCCGCCCACCGGAGCGGCGCCCCCAGGCTAACCGGGCCCGGGGCCGCCGCGCGGAACGCCACGCGTGGCGCCGCCTCACCCGGCGGCGGGGCGGCGGGGCAGCAGCAGGGCGATGAAGGCGACCGCGACGGTGGCGGCCCCGCCGACCAGGGCGGCGGTGCCCAGGCCGCCCCAGGCCCCGGCGACGGCGGCCAGGACGGCCAGGCCCAGGGCGCCGCCGACCTGCTGGACGGTGGAGACGGCGGCGGAGGCCACGCCCTGTTCGCGTTCGCCGACCCCGCTCCCGGCGGCGGTGAACACGGCCGGGTAGACGGTGCCCGCGGTGAGGCCGAGCAGGACCACGACGGGGAGCATCGCCCAGTAGGAGCCGGCGGCCAGGGCCAGGGCGAACGCCGCGGAGGTGAGGCCGACGCCGATCGTCCCGGCGAACAGGGCGGCGCGCACCCCCCAGCGGTCGAGCAGGCGGGGCAGCAGCAGGGCCGAGCCGAGCATGGCGGCCACGCCCTGGGGCAGGAAGCCCAGGCCCGCGAGGAAGGGGTCCAGGCCCAGGGTGACCTGGACGTGGGTGGTGTACACGTAGTGCAGCGTGCCGACGACGCCCATGAGGACGAGGATCAGGCCCATGGCGACCAGGAGGTGGCGGTCGCGCAACAGGGAGGCGGGCAGCAGCGGGCTCGCGGAGCGGCGTTCGACGGGGACGAGGGAGGCCAGGGCCAGCAGGCCCAGCAGCAGGGAGCCGCCGCCGTCGGGTGAGATCCAGCCGGACTCCTGGATGCGGAAGACGCCGAACACCAGCAGGAGCGCGCCCGCGGTGACCAGGGCGGTGCCGGGCAGGTCGAAGCCGCGGGGGTCGGGGCGGTGTCGGTCGGCGGGGAGCAGGCGGGGGGCGAGCAGGGCGACCGCGAGGGAGGGGGCGACCAGGGCCCAGAACACCGAGGGCCAGCCGAAGACACTGGTGAGGATGCCGCCGACCGCGCCCCCGGCCAGGGCGCCGAACGCTCCGGCCGCCCCCCAGACGGCCATCGCCCTGTTGCGTTCGGGTCCGGCGGGGAAGGCGGTGCCGATGAGGGCGAGGGTGGCGGGGAAGAGCGCGGCGGCGCCGACGCCCTGGACGGCGCGGGCGGCGATGAGGACGCCGGCGTGGGCGGCCAGGGCCCCGGCGACGGAGGCCAGCCCCAGCAGCAGGGCGCCCAGCACCAGCATGCGGCGGGCGCCGAGCCGGTCGACGGCGCGGCCGCCCAGCAGGAGCAGTCCGCCGTAGCCCAGGGCGAAGGCGTTGACCACCCAGGGCAGGGCGGCCGCGTCCAGGTCCAGCGCCCGGCCGATCTCGGGGAGGGCGATGTAGACGACGTTGAAGTCGAGCGACAGCGTGAAGTGGGCGACGGCCAGCAGGCCCAGGGCCGCGGCGCCGGCGGCGCGGGGGCGGGTCCCGGTCGCGGGCCGGGGTTCGGCGGAGGTCATGAGGGGTGTCCCTTCCGAAGGGTTTGTTTCAGTACTGGATTGTTCAGCACAGGACCATTGGCCGATAGTTCAGCGCTGGAACTTTCAGGGGGACACTAACCCAGGGATACTCCAGCGCGCAACTGTTCAGCGTGGTAGCATCCCGGCATGAGCACGGAAGGATGCCTGGACACGGGCGAGGAACGGACCTGGGACGCCGCCACACTGGCGTTCCGGCTGCTCGACCAGCAGGTGGAGCGGGACGTGCAGGCGTCCTCCGGCCTCCCCCTCACCTACTACGAGCTCCTGGTGCTGCTCTCCAAGGCGCACCGCCGCTCGCTGCGGATGAGCGAGCTCGCCGAGATCACCCACACCCGCCCCAGCCGCATCTCCCACGCCGTCGGCAAGCTCGCCGAGGGCGGGTACGTCGAACGCGTGCACTGCGAGCACGACCGGCGCAGCTGGTTCGCCAAGCTCACCGACAAGGGCATGGAGACCCTGCGCACCGCGGGCGCCGAACACGTGCGCAGCATGCGCGAGAACATGTTCGACCTGCTCAGCCCGGAGCAGCGGGAACAGCTGCTGGACATCTCCCGCACCCTGCTGTCCCGCCTGGCCCCGGGCGCCGAGGAGCACGCCACCCGGGTCCTCCAGGAGTTCTAGGCCGCGTCGTTCAGCGAGGGGCGGGGGCGGCGGGGACCGCGGCCAGGGTGCCCTCCACCGCCTCCAGGCGGCGGATGAGCCGGTGCACGATGAGCAACGGGATGATCCCGAAGACCCCGAACGAGATGTCCACGAGCTGCCACAGCCACGGGATGCCCCGGATCGGACCGCAGATCAGCGCCAGCGGCACCACCATCACGCAGGCGATCATGCCGAACTGGATCACCCAGATATTGCGCACCGGGTCGCGCCAGGGGCCGATGAACGCCACCGCGATGACCAGGTGCGCGAACGCCAGCCAGTCGGTGCCGTAGAGGACGAACGGCTGCTCCGCCTCGACCGTGTCCAGACCGGTCCGCACCCGCGAGATCCAGTCGGCCAGCCAGGGCGCGGCCTCCGACACCGGCGCGAACGGCCCGGCCAGCAGGGAGTCCAGCAGCCGCAGCTCGGCGGGCAGGGGGAAGGCGGTCACACCGCTCACCACCAGGCCCACGATGAACAGGGAGATCCAGATCCGGATGCGGCGCAGCAGCGCCGGTCTAGTGTCCACACCCGAATTCTTTCGCGGGCGTGCGGGACCCCGTCACCGCCCCCGGCCCAGCGGGGGACCCGCAGGTCAGGCGGACGCGTCGGCGTAGGCGTGGGCGTAGGCCAGGACGTCCGCCACGTACTGCGGGGAGCGGTTGTACGACAGGATCGCCGCCTCCCAGTCCTCCGCGGTGCTCAGGTCGCGGCCGTTCGCGCACAGGTAGCGCCCGGCGGACAGGGCCGCGTCGTCGATCTGGTGCGGGTCGGGGTCGCCGACGCCCGTGGCGGAGGTCCCCCACAGCGCCCAGGTGCCCGGGATGAACTGCATCGGGCCGACCGCCCGGTCCCAGGTGGTGTCGCCGTCCAGCAGGCCGCCGTCGGTGTCGGGGATCGCCCGGGTGTTGTTGGTGCCGTCCAGCGGGATGCCGATGACGTGGACGGTGGTGACGCCGTCCGAGCCGATCTCGCCGCCCGCGTAGGTGCCGTGCCGCGACTCCACGAACCCGATGCCCGCCAGCGTCGGCCAGGACAGGTTGCAGGCGGGCAGCTCCTCGGCCAGCGCCAGCTGCGCCCCGGCGTAGCCCTGGAGCGCCCGCGCCGGGATGGTCGTGGCGCCCGAGACCTGCTCCAGCCAGTCGTCGGCGGCGCGCAGCCCGGTGTCGGGGGTGTGCTGCTCGTCGGCGCCCGCCGAGGCGACCGGGTCCGACTCGGCCCGGTTGACCTCGGCCAGCCCCGGAGGGCCGGTGAGCTCGTCGTGCGGGGGCGTCTCGATGGTGCCGTCCAGCGGGCCCTCGGCCGCCGACGAGGGGGGCTCCCAGTCGGAGAGCGACCGCGAGACCCGGTCGACCGCGAAGAGCACGCCGCCGGTCAGCGCCAGGCACAGCACCAGGGTCACGCAGACGGCGATGAGCGGACCCTTGTTCCGCTTTTCGCTCCTGCCCTTACCGCGGGTACCCCTGCCCAATGCCCACCCCTTTCCTCGGAACATCCCGGAGCCGTCGGGTCGTGTGACACCGACGGCCGGAACATGGTTGCACACCGCTCCCGGTTCCTTCCCGGGTGCACAACGAAAAGCGGGGACGTCCCGGTTCCCCGGCACGCCCCCGCCCCAGCCGTCAGCGGTGCGGGTTGACCACGACCTCGACCCGCTGGAACTCCTTGAGGTCGGTGTAGCCCGAGGTCGCCATGGTGCGGCGCAGCGCGCCCATGAGGTTCATGGAGCCGTCGCTGGTGGACGCCGGGCCGTGCAGGATGGCGGCCAGGTCGCCGATCGTGCCGACCTGCACCCGCTCGCCGCGCGGCAGCTCGCCGTGGTGCGCCTCACTGCCCCAGTGGTAGCCGGCGCCGGGCGCCTCGGTGGCGCGGGCCAGCGGGGAGCCCACCATGACGGCGTCGGCGCCGCAGGCCAGGGCCTTGGCGATGTCGCCGCTGGTGGTCATGCCGCCGTCCGCGATGACGTGCACGTAACGGCCGCCGGACTCGTCGAGGTAGTCGCGGCGGGCGGCGGCGACGTCACCGATGGCGCTGGCCATCGGCACCGCCACGCCCAGCACGGAGCGGGTGGTGTGGCCCGAGCCGCCGCCGAAGCCGACCAGGACGCCCGCGGCGCCGGTGCGCATCAGGTGCAGGGCGGCGGTGTAGGTGGCGCAGCCGCCGACCACGACCGGGACGTCCAGGTCGTAGATGAACTGCTTGAGGTTGAGCGGCTCGGCGCGCCCGGACACGTGCTCGGCGGACACCGTGGTGCCGCGGATCACGAAGATGTCCACACCCGCGTCGACGACCGCCTTGTGGTACTGGGCGGTGCGCTGCGGGGACAGGCGGGCCGCGGTGACCAGGCCCGCGTCGCGGATCTGCTCGATCCGGCGGCCGATCAGCTCCTCCTGGATGGGGGCGGCGTAGATCTCCTGGAGCCGCCTGGTGGCGGCCACGTCGCCCAGCTCGCTGATCTCCGCGAGCAGCGGCGCGGGGTCCTCGTACCGGGTCCACAGGCCTTCGAGGTCGAGCACGCCCAGGCCGCCCTGGCGGCCGATCGCCACGACCGTCTCCGGCGAGGCCACACTGTCCATGGGGCTGGCCAAGAGCGGTGTCTCGAACCGGTAGGCGTCGATCTGCCAGGCGATCGACACCTCCTCCGGGTCGCGCGTGCGCCGAGCCGGCACGATGCCGATCTCGTCGAGCTCGTAGGCCCGGCGCCCGTTCTTGCCCAGCCCGATCTCCACCTGAGCCAACGCTTCGATCCCCTCTGACGTGCTGCCCCGGCCGGGTGCGACCGGTGCGTTCACTACCGCCGAGAGTCTATCGGCCCGGGAGTCGGAGCGGGTCTGACCCGCTCCGTCCCCTTCAGGACAGGGCCTGCTCCAGGTCCTTCCACAGGTCCTCGACGTCCTCGATGCCCGCGCTGACCCGGATCAGGCCCGCGGAGATCCCGGCCCGGGCCAGCCCCTCGGCGTCCAGTTCGCGGTGCGAGGTGGTGGCCGGGTGCAGGACCAGCGTGCGGACGTCGCCCAGCGAGGGGGCGAGCGCGGCCAGCCGGATCCGGGAGGCGAACGAGCGGCCCGCGGCGAGCCCGCCGGCCAGGTCGAAGGCCAGGACCCCGCCGAACCCGCCGTCCAGGATCCGGCGGGCGGTCGCGTGCCCGGGGTCGTCGGGCAGGCCCGGGTAGTGCACCCGGGCGACGGCGGGGTGCGCGGCCAGCCGCCCGGCGAGTTCCAGCGCGTTGGCGCAGTGCCGCTCCACCCGCAGCGCGAGCGTGCTCAGGCCCCGGGCGACGAGCCAGGCGGCGAAGGGGTCCAGGACGGCGCCGAACTCGGCGGTGCGCTCGCGCACCGCCTCCAGGGTCCCGGGGTCGGCGAACACCGCCACGCCCCCCATGGCGTCGGAGTGGCCGCCCATGTACTTGGTCGCCGAGTGGATCACGATGTCGGCCCCGTGCTCGATGGGGCGGCATAGCAGCGGGGTCGCGAAGGTGTTGTCCACGACCGTCGTGGCGCCGACGGCCCGGGCGAGCGCCGTGAGCACCGGCAGGTCGACCACCCGCCCGGTCGGGTTGGCGATGGTCTCCAGCAGCAGTACCCGGGTGTCGGGGCGCAGCGCGGCGCGGACCGCCTCCGGGTCCTCGCCGTCGACCTGCGTGACCTCGACGCCCCAGCGGGTGCGCAGCGCGTCCAGCAGGCCCTGGGTCCCGCCGTACAGCCGGTCCTGGGCGACCACGTGGCCGCCGGTGTCGAGCAGGGCCCAGAGGGTGGCCGTGATCGCGCCCATCCCCGAGGCGGACGCGATCGCCCCCGCCCCGCCTTCGAGGTCGGCCACCGCCTCCTCCAGCGCGTCGACGGTCGGGTTGCCGTAGCGGGCGTACACGTAGGGCGCGCCCGGTCCCCCGAACGCCTCGGCCATGGTGTCGGTGTCGGCGAAGGAGAAGGTGTGCCCCTGGTAGAGGGGCACGCGCAGCGGGGCGCTGCCCCCGGTCGCGGGCACGGGCTGGTGGACGGTTCTCGTGCTGGGATGCGTCATGGGATCCACTCTGGGCGCGCGACTCTTCCGGGGGCAGAGCCAATCCGGGAGAATTGGTCCCATGGGAGATCCAATTCGCGTGAGTGATCTGTCCTTCCTGCTCGGCCGCTGGGCGACCGGTCCCGACCCCCTCTACCTGCTGCTGGCCGCCCGGATCCGCTCCCTGGTCGAGGAGGGCGCGCTCGCCCCGGGCGCCGGGCTGCCCGCCGAACGCTCCCTGGCCGTGCGCCTGAGCGTGGGCCGCGGCACCGTGGTCCGCGCCTACGACCTGCTGCGCGACGAGGGCGCCCTGGTCCGCCGCCAGGGCAGCGGCACCGCCGTGGCCCCGGCCGCCGCGCCGGAACCGGGCGCGGGCGAGGCCGCGCAGTACGGCATGGCGTTCCTGGGCATGTTCGAGCCGCCGCCCGAATCCCTGATGCTGACCTGCGCGGCCCCGGACGCCCCGCCGCCCGCGCTGCGCGCGGCCTACCGGGAGGCGGCCGCGCGGCTGGCCGGGTTCTCCGACGACATCGGCTACCACCCGGCCGGGCTGCCCGAACTCCGCGCGGCCCTGGCCGACCGGTTCACCGCGCGCGGCCTGGCGACCTCCCCCGACGACGTGCTCATCACCAACGGGGCCCAGCAGGCGCTGGACCTGCTGGTGCGCTGCCGGGTCCTGCCCGGTGACACCGTGGTCGCCGAACGGCCCACCTACCCGGGGGCGCTGGCGCTGTTCGGGGAGGCCGGGGCGGCGGTGCGCACGGTGGACGTCGGGCCCGCGGGCACGGACGTCCCCGCCCTGCTGGCCGCGATGGCCGACGGGCCGGCCCTGACCTACCTGGTTCCCTCGTTCCACAACCCGACCGGCGCCGTCATGGACCCGCTGCACCGGCGGCGGGTCGCCGCCGCGGCCGGGGAGCACGGGCTGCTCGTGATCGACGACGAGACCATGGCGGACCTGGGGTTCGAGGGCCCGGTCCCGCCGCCGCTGGCCTCCTACCCCGGCGGGGAGCGGATCGTCACGGTCGGTTCGCTGAGCAAGCTGGCCTGGGGCGGGCTGCGGGTGGGCTGGATCCGCGCCCGGCCGCCGGTGCTGGACCGGCTGCGCCGGGCGAAGGCGCTGTCCGACATGGGCGGGGACGTCGCCTCCCAGCTCGCCGCGGCCGTGCTGCTGCGCGACCCCGAAGCGCTCGTCCGCGACCGCCGGGCGGAGCTGCGGACCAGGCACGACCGGTTGGCGGCCGAGCTGGACCGGCGGCTGCCGGACTGGCGGTACACGCCCGCGGCGGGCGGGCAGACGCTGTGGGTCCGCTTGCCGCACGGCGACGCGGCGTCGTTCGCGCAGGTCGCGCTGCGCCACCGGGTGGCCCTGCTGCCCGGGGAGGCGCTGTGCGCCGGGGGCGGCGGGCGGGCGTGGCTGCGGCTGCCGTTCCTGGCCTCGGAGGAGACCCTGGCCGAGGCGGTGCGGCGGATCGCCGCGGCCTGGGAGCACTACGGCGCGGCCGGGGGCCCGCGGACCGCGCCGCTGCGGGTCATGGCGGTGTGAACACGACGGGCCGCCCGGGATCTCCCGGGCGGCCCGATACGCGGGGTGCCGGCGGTGCGCCGGAGACGGGTGTCAGCGGCCGTTGTAGTTGGGCGCCTCGACGGTCATCTGGATGTCGTGCGGGTGGCTCTCGCGCAGGCCGGCGCTGGTGATGCGCATGAGCTGGCCGCGCTCGCGCAGCTCGTCCAGGGTGCGGGTGCCCGCGTACCACATGGACTGGTGCAGGCCGCCGACCAGCTGGTGGGCCACCGCCTGGAGCGGGCCGCGGAACGGCACCTGGCCCTCGATGCCCTCGGGGATGAGCTTGTCCTCGGAGGAGATGTCGGCCTGGGCGTAGCGGTCCTTGGAGAAGGAGCGGCCGCGCATGGCGCCCAGCGAGCCCATGCCGCGGTAGGCCTTGAACTGCTTGCCGTTGATGAAGATGAGCTCGCCCGGGCTCTCCTCCACGCCGGCCAGCAGGCTGCCGAGCATGACGGTGCTGGCACCGGCGGCGATGGCCTTGGCGATCTCGCCGGAGTACTGGAGGCCGCCGTCGGCGATGAGCGGGACGCCGGCCGGGCCGCAGGCCCTGGCCGCCTCCAGGATGGCGGTGAGCTGCGGGGCGCCCACACCGGCGACGACGCGGGTGGTGCAGATGGAGCCCGGGCCCACGCCGACCTTGACGGCGTCGGCG
>NZ_JBJJBV010000162.1:0-15841 GCF_045446735.1 Nocardiopsis protaetiae | reverse complement strand
GGAGCAGGGGCTCGATCAACGCCCACTGGTCATCGGTCAGGTCCGAGGGGTAGGTCGGCTCACGGGTCATGAAGGCCAGGCTCACAGGGCCTGGGGCCGGGTGAGAGCGAAGTGCTCGGACCGTGACCCACCCTTCTCAAACACGCTCTTAGGCGAAAGGACGAACCATGCCCACTCTGCAGATGAAGCTCGCCGAACTCGAAGAGGAGTTCGACGCCGCCTTCACCGGCGACGCCTGGACCGAGCAGGCCGCCGACGAGTCCATCCGTGAGATCGGCGGTGCCGACGTCCGCGAGATCACCATGGACCTCGGCACCCTCGGCGGCAGCCGGCCCCGCGCCAACTAGCCGCCCCTCCCCGAGCCCCAGGGAAACCGCCCGCCGGGCCGGCGCCGCCGGCCCGGCGGGTCCCGCCACCGGTGAAGGACCGCCGATGCCCCCAGCCCCCCTGTTCACCCCGCCGAGCGAACTCCTCTTCACGCTCGCCGAGGACCTGCCCACCCCGGCGCTGGTCTACGACCTGCCCGGCATCCGCGCGGGCGTGCACGCCATGGCCCGGGACATCGCCCTGATCCCGGACGCCGGGCTCAACCTCGCCCTCAAGGCCTGCCACACCCCCGCCGTGCTCCGGGAGATGGCCGCCCTCGGACTGGGCTGCGACGTCGCCTCTCCCGGGGAGCTCGACCTGGCGCTGGCCGCCGGGTTCTCCGAGATCTCCGCCACGGGCCCCGTCTTCACCGGCACCGACTTCGACGTCCTGGCCGGGCACGGGATCACCCCCGACTGCGACTCGCTCGACCAGCTCGACGACCACGGCCGCCACCGCCCCGGCACGGAGGTGGGGCTGCGCGTGCGCGTCACCCTGCCGCGCTCCCTGGAGGACACGGCCACCTTCGCGGGGGACAGCCGCTTCGGTGTCCGACCCGCCGACCCCGGGCTCGGGGCGGTCCTGGAACGGCACCGGCTGCGGGTCACCCGCCTGCACGTCCACACCGGGCAGATGACCCCCGCCTCCCTGCGGTACAAGGTCCGCTACCTGCTCACCGTGGCCGAGCACCTCCCCGAGGTGCGCGTCATCGACCTCGGCGGCGGGTTCTTCCACCTGTACCGGGATCGGGCGGGGGCCATCGCCGCCCTCACCGACGCCGCCGCCCTGGTCGCCGACTGGAAGGAGCGCACCGGCCGCCCGGTCGCCCTGCGCTTCGAGCCCGGCGGCGCGCTGCTCACGCCCTACGGCTACCTGGTCGCCCGGGTGCGGTCGGTGGAGGAGCGCCACCCGGTCTTCGACACCCGCGTCGTCACCCTGGACGCCTCCGCCTGGAACCTCGCCCCCTGGCACAACCGGCCCCAGGTCCTGGCCGCGGACCGGGCCGCGCCCACCGGACCCGCCCTGCTGGCCGGCTGCACCCTCTACGAGAACGACTTCTTCGGGGCCGTCCCCGGCGCGGCCCGCACCGCCCTGGAGGTGCCCCGCTGCCGCCGCGGCGACCGCCTGTTCATCACCGCCGCCGGCGCCTACACCATGACCAACGCCCGGTGGTTCAACCGCATCCCCCCGCCGCGGGAGTACCTCTTCGACGGCGAGCGGATGACCCCGGCCGACGCCCTGCCCGCCACCACCCTGCCCGCCACCGCCGGGGCCGCCCGGTGAACGACGCCGCGACCGGTCCGGGCGAGGACACCCGCTACGGCGACGACACCCTGCTCGTCACCGACCCCCTGCTGGCCCTGCGGAGCTCCGACGGCGGCCGCACCACCGTGTGGCACACCCGCGAGGGGTGGGAGGTGGAGGTCGGCCCCGCCACCGCCGACCTGCTGGCCGCCTTCGCGGTCCCGCGCACCCCGGCCAGCCTGCCCACCCGCAACGGGACCGACCGCTCCCGCCTGCGCTCCCTGGTCGGGGCCCTGGGCGAGCGCGGCCTGCTGCGCAGGCACGACCCGGACGGCGTGCCCACCCCCGGCGGCCGCGGCGGGATGTTCGGCGCCCCGGTCCTGAGCGTGGCCGAGGCGCTGCGCGGCGACGCCTGCGACGTCGTCTTCGCCGGGATGCCCTACGACCTGGGCGCCTCCCACCGCCCGGGGAGCCGCTTCGGCCCCGCCCAGCTGCGGCGCACCGGCGGCGCCCTGTTCCGCTACCGCGACACCGCGGACGGGCCGCCCGGGGCCGTGGACCCGGTGACCGGCCGGCGCGTGCTGGCCGGGGTCCGGCTGGCCGACATCGGCGACGTGACCGCCAACGTCCACCGCTCCGCCGGCCCCACGTGGGCCGTCCTGGAGAACGTCGTCCGCCGCCTCTCCGAGCACGGCCGCCTCCCCGTCGTCCTGGGCGGCGACCACTCCATCACCCTGCCCGTCGTCCGCGGCCTGGCCGGGGTCCACGGCACCCTCGGGGTGCTGCACATCGACGCGCACGGCGACTACGCCCGACCCCGCGGCGACGACGAGGCCGCCGAACTCCACTGCCACCACGGCAACGTCATGGACTGGGTGGTGGGCGACCCCCGGGTGGCCCGCCTCGCCCAGTTCGGCGTCCGCCAGCTGGAGGACCCGCCCGCGCTGCCCGACGACACCCTGCGCCGCTGGCCCGGTACCTCGGCCGTGCGCACCCCGCTCGCCGACATCCTCGCGGAACTCCCCGAGGACCTGCCCTACCACCTCACCATCGACGTGGACGCCCTGGACCCGTCGGTGCTCTCCGCCACCGGGACGCCCCTGCCCGGCGGCTTCACCCACGCGGAGCTGGCCGGACTCCTGGCCGACCTGTGCTCGGCGCGGCGCGTCGTCGGGATCGACGTGGTCGAGTTCCTGCCCCAGGAGGGGGAGACCGACGGGCTGATCATCGCGGACCTGCTGCTGCGCGCCCTCGACGCCGCCGTCGGCGCCCGGGGAGGGGACACGTGACGATCGTGCCGCCCGGCCCGGGCGAGGCCCTCCTGCGGGCCGCCCGCACCACCGACACCCCCGCCCTCCTGTACGACCTGGACGCGGTCACCGCCACCGTCCGGGAACTGCGCGAGGACCTGTCCGTCCTGCCCGACCCGGTCCTGCTCCTCGCCCTCAAGGCCAACCGCTTCCCGCCGCTGCTGCGCCACCTGGCCGGACTGGGCGTGGGCGCCGACGTCGCCTCACCGGCGGAGTGGCGGGCGGCCCGGGACGCGGGCATGGACCCGGTCAGCGCCACCGGCCCGGGCCTGACCGGCGCCGAACTGGCCGCGATGGCGGCCGAGGGGGCGCTGGTCGACGTCGACGGCGTCGACCAGCTGCGCGCCCTGTTCGCCGCCCGGCCCGCCCCGGCGGAGATCGGACTGCGCCTGCGCGTCCCGATGGCCGAACAGGACCGCACCAGCGGCCGCCGCGCGAGCCGGTTCGGTGTCGACCCCGCCGATCCCGCGCTCCACCGGGCGCTCGCCGACACCGGGGCGCGGGTGGTGCGCCTGCACGTCCACAGCGGTGAGATCGCCACACCCGACCGGGCCGACCTGCTGGCCTCGGCGCTGCTCGCCTGCCTGCGCGTCTTCCCCCACGTGCGCGAACTCAACCTGGGCGGCGGGCTCACCACGCTGTACACCGACCGGCAGCGGGCCCGGCAGGCGTGGAAGCGCGTCGCCGAACGCCTGGCCGGGACCCCCGTGCGGGTCCTCGTCGAACCCGGCATGCTGACGACCGCCCTGGCCGGCTACCTCGTGGTCTCCCTGCGCTCCGTCGGGCGCCTCCCCGGCGGCCCGGGGTACGCCGTCGCCGACGCCTCCGGATGGAACCTCTTCACCTGGGGGAGCCCCCGGGTGGTGGCCCGCCTGCCGGAGCGGGACGGCCCGGCCCGCCCCCACCTCATCGGCGGGGTGACCTGCTACGAGAACGACGTACTGGCCGAGGACGTCGCGCTGGCCGACCCGCGGCCCGGGGACCGGCTGGTCTTCAACGCGGCCGGGGCCTACACCGCCGCGATGGCGCGCGACCTGCACGGCTGGGGGCCGCCGCGCGAAGACGTGGTGCACACGGACGGAAGGCGGAGCACATGACCCGGACGACGGAGGCGGCCGAGCGCGCGGGGACCGCGCCCGAGCAGGGGAACCCCGACGTCCTCGCCCTGCTCGCCCTCGCCGACACCCTCTTCCCCCCGACCGGGGACGGGGAGGACCCGGCCGGGCCGTGGCGGGCGGGGGTCGCCGCCCTGGCCGGACACCGGGGCCCCGGGGCCGAGGCGGCGCTCGACCGGGCGGAGGCCGAACTGCGCGCGATGTGGCTCCGCCACGCCCACGGCTTCACCGACCCGCTGTACAAGTCCCCGCCCCTGGGCACCCCCATGGCCCTGCCGTTCGGCCGCCCCTCCGCGCACAGCTACGAGCGCAACATCGAGTGCCACGCGCTGGAGGACCGCCTCGCCGCCCAGGACGGCGACCTCCCCCACCACGAGGCCGCCCATGTCGTCCACTCCAGCGGCATGGCCGCCATCGCCGGGGTCCTCCAGGGCTACCGGGGCCTGACCCGGCCCACGTCGGACCGCCCGCTGAACCTCCTCATGTGGGGCGCCTACTACGAGACCGGGGTCCTGCTCGACCTGCTCGGCGACGACGGCCTGCGCTGGCGCCGCGCCGCCACCCAGGAGGAACTGCGCGCCGCGCTCGCCGCCGGCGAGGTGGACGTCCTGCTCATCGAACCCGTCCGCTACGAGTGGGAGCTGGAGGCGCTGGACCTGCCCGCGCTCCTGTCCGCCTGGCGGGGGCGCCCGCGCGGCGGCCCCGGGCTGGTCGTGGTGGACTCCACCCTCGTCTCACCGGTCTGGCCGATGGAGCGGTTCGTCGAGGCGGTCGGTGACCCGGGCGTCCTTGCGGTCGAGGTCCGCTCCGGCCTCAAACTCGACCAGCGCGGGCTCGAACTCGGCAACCTGGGGGTCGCCTCCCTGTACTCCCGCCGGGACGACCCGGTGCTGCCGCCGGTCGCCGACCTGGCCGCCTACCTGCGCAAGATGCGCACCGTCACCGGGTCCGGGCTCTCCCTGGAGGCCCTGTCCGTGCTCAGCGCCCCGTTCGTCCTGGACCGCGCGGCCGCCCGCGACCACGCCCGCGCCGTCCTGCGCAACAACGCCCTGGCCGCCCGGCTGCTCGCCGACACGGCGGGGGAGGGGCGGCTCTTCTCCCGGATCGCCCACCCCGCGCTGTCCGGCGGGCCGGGCGCACCGTGGGCCCAGGCCCCCTTCGTCGTGTGCCACCTGCGCGAGGACCGGCTCGACCACCACGGGCTCCTGCTCGGCGTGCTGCGCGCCGAGGCGGGCCGCCGGGGACTGCCCTTCGCGCACGGGTCGAGCTTCGGGTTCCGCGCCCACCGCTTCGAGTGCATCGTCCCGTCCCTCAAAGAGGGACGGGGGCTGTTCAAGGTGGCCATGGGCGCCCGGGCGGGCTGGGGTCGCGACGCGGTGCTGGAACTGCTGCTGGAGGTGGCCGCCCACCCCGACACCGACTCCCTGCGCCGGGCCCACCCCGACGCCGTCCCCGTGGACCTGACCGATCTGGAGTGAAGGAGAACACGATGATCCTCACCGGCGGGACGACGGACGTCCCCGTCGCCCCCACCCTGCTGGAGGAGGTGCGGGCGGCCCTGGCGGACCCGGCGCCCACGGACCCGGAGGACCTCACCGGCGCCCGCTCCCGGTTCACCGACCTGCCCGTCGGCGACCCGGGGCTGCGCGAGCGCCTGGTCGCGGCCGCCGCCCACCTGCCGGGCACCCCCGACCCCGCCACCCTGCGCGTCCACCGCCACGACGTCGGCGACTTCACCCTGCCCCGCCGGGTCGGCGACACCGTGGCCGGGGCCTGGGCGCTCACCTTCCCCCTGGCGGACTCCGACACCGACGGGATCACCGCCTGGACCGGCGACCGGTTCGAACGCCTGCTGGACCGGGCGGGCACGGGACTGCTCCTGCCGCCGGGGGCGTGGGCGTGGGTGAGCCCGGTGCGCGGGGCGCCCCGGTACAGCGTTCTGATGGGAGTGCGATGAAGCCGTTGACCGTGATCCCCGACGTGGTCGCCGACTGCGCGGGCATCGTCGCCCTCGCCCGCCGCCACCGGCACCTGTTCACCGACCACCCCGACCCCGCCGCCCCGCCGCGGCCCCCGGGAACGGACCCCTTCGACCCCTACCGGGACTCCGAGTACGAGGACGACGACCGGTACCACGTCCTGCAGTCGGCGCGGATGCCCGACGACCTGCGGGCGGCGATCTTCGCGGCCATCATCCCGGAGGGGACGCCGACGGCCGACTACTACGTGCAGGTCAACCGGTACGACCGCGGGGACTACGTGCTGCCGCACCGGGACTCGCTGCAACAGGGCCTGTACATGCTCACCACGTCGGAGTCGGACGGGCTCAACGCCCAGCACGACGCCGGGACCATGGTGTTCGTCCCCGACCGCGCGGGGACCTTCATCGCGCACGACCCGCAGGCCTGGCACTGGGTCGACCCCGTCGCCTCCGAGGAGCGCTACACCCTCGTGACCATCCCCCCGCTGCCGCACCGGGCCGGCGGGCTGCCCGGCGAGGCGGTCTAGGGCGGCATGAGACGCTTCTCCCTGGTGTGGTCGGGGCAGTTCCTCTCCGCGATCGGCTCGGGCACGGCCTGGTTCGCCGTCACCCTGTGGGTGTGGGGCGAGTCCGGTTCGGCGACCCTGTTCGCGCTGCTCACCCTGCTGTCCCTGGCTCCGGGGCTGGCCATGGCCCCGGTGGCCGGCGTGCTCGTGGACCGCATCGGCCCGCGGGCCGCCGTCCTGATCGGCGACGGCGTCCTCGCCGTCACGTCGGCCACCGTCCTGACGCTGTACCTCACGGGGAACCTGGAGATCTGGCACCTGTACGTCATCGCCGTGGTCGAGGGGGTCATGGAGTCCCTGCACCTGGTGGGCTACATGGCGCTGATCCCGCTCCTGGTCGTGGAGGAACGGCTGGTCCGCGCCAACGGGATGGTCTCCCTGGCCGACCCCGGGGCGGAGATCCTCGCCCCCGCCCTGGGCGGTGTGCTGCTGGCGATGACCGACCTGTCGGTGGTCCTGGTCCTGGACCTGGCGACGTTCCTGTTCGCGGCGACGGTCCTGCTGGCGACCCCCACCCCGCGCCCGGCCCCCGCCGGGGAGGAGGGGGACGGGGAGGAGCGGCGCTCGTGGGCGGTGTTCCGCGCCGACCTGGTGTTCGGCTTCTCCTACATCGCCCGCAGCCGCCCCCTGGCGGTCCTGCTGGGCCTGTTCTTCGTGCTCAACTTCTCCGGGGCGGTCTCCTACGCCCTGACCACCCCGCTGATCATGCTGCGCAGCGGGGACGACCACGCCGTCCTGGGCGTGGTCCTGGCCGCGGGCGGCGTGGGCGGCGTCCTGGGGGCCCTGACCGTGAGCGCGGTGGGGGACCGGGTCCGCCGGATGACGCTCGTACTGGCCGGCATGGCCGCCGGCTCGGTCGTCGGCCCCCTCCTGATGGGGCTGGCCTGGACCCCCTGGCTGTGGATCGCCTCGGCCCTGGCGGCCGGGGCCGTGCTCCCCGCGGTCAACTCCGCGTACCAGGCCATCTGGCAGACCCACGTTCCCGAGGAGTGGCAGGGCCGGGTCTTCGGGGCCCGCCGCCTGCTGGCACAGTCGTCCCTGCCGCTGGGACTGCTCGTCGCCGGTCCCGTCGTGGACTACGCGCTGACACCGCTGTTCGCGGACGCGGGCGGCGCGCCGGCGGCGCTGCTGGGCACCGGGAAGACCGGTGCCACCGCCCTCTTCCTGGTGTGCGCCGGCCTCCTGGGCCTGGCCGCGACACTGACCGCAATGACGTCTCCGCGGTTGCGCGGGTTCGGCGAACCCGTCACCGCGCCATCGACCGGACGAGAGGACACCCTTCGATGATCACCCCGATCGACCCCGCCGACGAGGCCGCCCTGCGGGCCTGGCACGCCGCCCTGGTGGAGGCCGCCACGCACGGCAGGCCCGAGGCCGCGGTCATGGGCTACCCCGACCTCGCGGGCATGCTCGCGCCCCGCGACGACCGGCACCACCGGTTGTACGCCGCGGTCGAGGACGGCCGCACCGTCGGAACGCTGATGGTGGACCTGCCCGACCTGGAGAACCGGCACCTGGCCGAGGTGGACGTGTCCGTGGTCCCCGGCCACCGCGGCCGGGGGCTGGGGGCGCGCCTGATCGGCCTGGCCCGGGAGGCCATGGCCGAGGAGGGACGCACCACCGCCACCGGCGAGGTCTACGTGCCCGGCGGGCACACGCCCGAGGACTGGCCCGGCGCCCGGTTCGCCCGCGCCCACGGGTTCGACACGGTCCACGAGGAGGACTACCTGGTCCTGGACCTGCCGGTGCCGCGGGAGAGGCTCGCCGCCCTGCCCGAGGCGTCCGCCGGCCACCGGCTGCACACCTGGACCGGGCCCTGCCCGGAGGAGTACCTGGAGTCCTACGCGCGGATGCGCACGGCCATGGAACGCGACGTGCCGACGGGCGAGCTGGACACGGAACCGGAGGTGTGGGACCCCGAACGCCTCCGGGCGGAGGACGCCCGCCGGGCCGGCCAGGGCTACGCCACCGTCGTCTCCGTCGCCCGCACGCAGGCGGGGGAGTGGGCCGGGTACAGCCTCCTGCTCGTCCCCGTCGAGGGCGCGGGCGAGGTCTACCAGGACGACACCCTGGTGATGCGCGCCCACCGCGGCCACGGCCTGGGCGTCGCGCTCAAGCGCCGCAACCTGGAGGTGCTGGCCCGGGAGTTCCCCGACGCGAAGGTGGTCCGCACCTGGGTGGACCCCGACAACGCCCCGATGCGCGCGGTCAACGACCGCTTCGGGTTCCGTGTGGTGGAGCGCATGCTGGAGGTACAGCGCGTCCTCGCCTGAGCCCGACGGCCGGGGCCGACCGGCCGACCCCCGGGGGTCACCCCTCGCGCAGGATCTGCACCAGCCGGGTGACGCGGTCGGGGGCCAGGGTGTCGCGCACCCCGGTCTCCAGCGCGCCGCCGGTGGCGTCCACCAGGGACACGTGGCGGACGGCGCGGGTCAGCACGGTGTACACCCGGGGGCGCGACACCGGCACGTCGGGCGGGAACACGCCCACCACGGCGGGCCAGCGGCCGCCGTGGGCGGCGCCCACGGTGAGCGCCCACCCCGGGCGCAGCGCCGCCGGGTCGGTGACGGTGACCTCGGCCCCGCCGGCCAGCTCCACCCTCACGCCGCCCTCGACGGGGCCGCGCAGCACCCCGGTGTCGCCCGGGCCGTACCCGGGTCCCGCGGCCACCAGTAGCACCGCGTCGCCGGGGTCGAACCCGCCCAGGGCGCCCGGCCCCGGGTTCAGCCGCTCCTTGCAGGCGGTGTTGAGCGCGCGGGCCCCGGCCGGGCCGTCCTCGCGGGCGGTGACCACCCGCACGTCCCCGGCGGGGATGCCCAGGGCGCGCGGGATGGAGTCGGTGACCAGCTGCACGACCCGGTGGGCGGCCTCCTCCGCCGAGGCGGCGGGGACCCGCACCACCTCGCGGCCGGGCGCGTCCACCTGGGGCACCTCGCCCTCGGACACGGCCAGCGCCAGCGCGGCCAGGGGGCCGGGGCCGTCCTCCTCGGGGGCGGCGATCTCGGCGGTGTGGGCGGTGCGCGAGCGCACGATGTCCTCGGCGACCCGGCCCGGGGCGGCCGAGGGGGCCTGACGGGGGTCGGCGAGCAGCACCAGGTGCGCACCGTCGGCGCAGGCGGCGGCCAGGTCGGCGGCGCGGGCGGTGCCCACCGCCATCGACTCGCACAGCACCACCAGCCCCGACGACAGCGGTCCCTCCCGCAGCGCGGCGGCCAGGGAGAGCACGCGCACCCCCGGGTCGCCCTGGGCCACCGCGGCCAGGTCGGCGGCCACGGCGGCGGCGGTCTGCGCGGTGGGCGCCACCACGGTGACGCCCACCTGGCTGTCGTCGGCGATCGCGGCCAGGCACAGCAGGGCGCGCGCGGTCTCGGCGGCCTCGCCGGGCCCGTGCCAGAGCACCGTCACCGGCCGCAGGGCGACCGTGACCAGCGCCGCGCGGGTGTGCTCGGTGACGGTGAACCCGCCCTTCTCACAGGCGGCGTCGACGGTCTCGGCAGCGGTGGCCGAGTCCATGACGGGGTCGTTGGCGGAGATGAGCCGCACCAGGTGCCCGCCCAGCCGCTGCTCGGCCTCGCCCAGGTCGGGCAGGGCGTGGAACCGCTCGGGTTCGGGCAGGTCCGGGACCCCGCCCTCCTCGAAGTCGAAGTCGTCGTCGGAGTCGTCGGTGCTCTCGAACACCGCCGAGGCGCCGGACTCCACGGCGGCCTCCAGGGCGCGGGCCGGGGCCTGCACCCCCAGGCGGCCCACCAGCGCGGCCAGGCGCTTCTCCTCCACCGCGGTGTGCCCGCGGGCGGCGGCGGTGCGCAGCGTGTACGCGGTCAGCGCGGCCAGGCGGCGCGGGTCGTCGGGGCGGGCGGCCTCGCCCAGGGCTCGGCGGGCGCAGTAGTCGGCCTGCTCCACGGTCACCTGCGGCAGGCGCAGCAGCAGCCACGGGTCGGCGGCCAGGTCGGCCGCGGCCGTCGGGCCCAGCGCGGCCAGCAGCCGCGGTGCCAGGGCGGGCGGGGCCTCCATGCCCTGTAGGACGGCGCTGACCTGTTCGACTGCCTCGGACACCTGGGCCGATCCCCCTCGATCTCGTGCTCGTGCTCGTGCTCGTGCTCGTGCTCCCAGGAGCCTACCGAGAGGTGACGACGTCCGGGGCACCCCGGAGCGGCCTGTGGACGCCGGGGGCGCTGGACAGGCCGGGCGGGCCGGCGCCGGGCGGGCTCAGGAGCGGGCACGGCCGCGGCGCGGGGCCCGGCGCGCGGCCGGGGCGTCGCCGACGACCGTGCGCACCGCGGCGCAGGGGTCCAGGTCGGGCGAGGTCTCCTGGATGGCGACGGCGGCGGTGCGGGCCGCGGCGCAGAACAGGGCGCGGGTCGCGTCGTCCAGCCCGGCCAGGACGTGCTGCTCCACGTGGCCCACCCGCGCGGCCAGGTCGGCCAGCACCGCGCGGCCGTGTTCGGTGACGCACACCCGCCGGACCCGGCGGTCGTTCTCGTCCACCCGGCGCGCCACCAGGTCGGCGGCCTCCAGGTCGTCCAGGACGTAGGTCATCACGCTGCGGTCGATGAGCAGGCGCTCGGCGAGCGCGGCCTGGGTGGAGGCCTCGGAGTCGGCGCAGGCGACGAGCACGTGGTAGCCGCGGCTGCCGTGCGGGACGTCGGCGAGCAGTTCCCCCACCCGCTCGTGCCAGCGCTGGAGCACCACGGCCAGCGACCAGCCCAGGTCGGGTGCAGGCCCGTCGGTGCGGGCCGGCGCGCTCTCGTGGCTCGATGTCGTCATGCCCCCGAGACTACCAGGAATAGGTTTGCCGTAATATGAGTTGTGCAGAACATCATTTGCTCCACAAACTATCTTCCGGGTGTCCGGGCCACGGACCTCCGACCGTCCCTCCGAGGAGACACAGCACCATGACCGACTACGGACACCCGCTCCGGTTCGGTACCTTCATCACGCCCTCGGCCGGTGACCCCGAACGCGCCGTCGCCCTGGCCGAGCTCACCGAGGCCGCCGGCCTCGACCTGGCCACCTACCAGGACCACCCCTACAACCCCGGCTTCCTGGACACCTGGACCCTGCTCACCTGGGTCGCCGCCCGGACCAGCCGCATCTCGGTCTCCGGCAACGTCCTGCACCTGCCGCTGCGCGGACCGGCGATGATCGCCCGCCAGGCGGCCTCCCTGGACCTGCTCTCGGGCGGCCGCTTCGAACTCGGCCTGGGCGCCGGCGCCTTCTGGGACGGCATCGCCGCCATGGGCGGCCCCAAGCTCACCCCCGGCCAGGGCGTGGACGCCCTCTCCGAGGCCATCGACGTCATCCGCCAGGCCTGGGACACCGACGCCCGCGGCGGCGTCCGCGTGGACGGGAAGCACCACCGGGTCGCGGGCATGAAGCGCGGACCCGCGCCCGCCCACGACATCTCGATCGACCTGGGCGCCTACAAGCCCCGCATGCTCCGCCTCACCGGCGCCAAGGCCGACGGCTGGCTGCCCAGCCTGGGCTACATCGAGATCGCCGAGATGCCCCGCTCCAACAGGATCATCGACGAGGCCGCCCTGGAGGCCGGGCGCGACCCGCGCCAGGTCCGCCGCATGCTCAACCTGATGGGCGGCGCCGTGCTGCCCACCGGCCGCGGCTTCCTCCAGGGCCCCGCCGACCAGTGGGTCGACGACCTGCTGCCGCTGGTCCTGGAGCACGGGTTCAGCACGTTCATCCTGGGCGGCGACGAACCGCGCACCATCCAGGCGTTCGGCGCCGAGATCGCCCCCGCCCTGCGCGAGGCCGTCGAGAAGGAGCGCGCCTCCGCCGGAACCGCCACCGGCCCGGTCCGCCCCGCCGCGGCCCTGGCCGCCCGCCGCCCCGGCATCGACTACGACGCCGTCCCCGAGGAGCTGCGCGACCACGCCGTCGAACCCGGCGACCGCGCCTACACCCGGGTCCGCCACGGCTACATGCAGAACGGGAGACCCGGCCTGGTCCTGCGCCCGGAGAACGCCGACCAGGTCGCCCGGGCCCTGGGCTACGCCCTGGACCAGGACGTCCCGCTCAACGTGCGCAGCGGCGGCCACGGCATCAGCGGCCGCTCCACCAACGACGGCGGCGTCATCGTCGACCTGTCCCGGATGAACGCCGTCGAGGTCCTGGACCCCGCGACCCGCACGGTCCGCCTGGGCGCCGGGGCCCGCTGGGGCCAGGTGGCGAACACACTCGGCCCGCTGGGCCTGGCGATCAGCTCCGGCGACTACGGGGGCGTCGGCGTGGGCGGCATCTCCACCACCGGCGGCCTCGGGTACATGGCCCGCGCCCACGGCCTGACCATCGACCACATCACCGCGATGGAGGTCGTCACCGCCGACGGCCGCATCCTGCGCGCCTCCGCCGACGAGAACCCGGACCTGTTCTGGGCGATGCGCGGCGCCGGGGCCAACTTCGGGGTGCTCACCTCGGTGGAGGCCGTCGCCGACCCCGTCGGCGACGTCGTCATGGCGCGATTCGCCTACGACGCCTCCAACGCCACCGCGTTCCTGCGCACCTGGGGCGAGATCACCGCCGCCGCGCCCCGCGAGGTCACCGCGTTCCTCACCACCGGGCCCGGACGGGGCGGCTCCGGGCCCGTGGCCCAGGCCATGGTGGTCTACGCCGGGGACGACACCGACGCCGCCGTCGCCGCCCTGGAGCCCTTCCTCAAGGCGGGGCCGGTCCTGGACCAGCAGGCCCAACTGCTGCCCTACGCCGGGGTCCTGCCCTTCGACGAGGGGCCCCACCAGGGGGCCGGGGTCCCGGCGAGCCGTTCGGGGCTGCTCACCGACATCACCGAGGAGACGGCCCGGACCCTGGCGGGCATGCTCGCCTCCGGGGCGACCTACTTCATGCAGCTGCGCCAGGTGGGCGGGGCCGTCAACGACGTCCCCGCCGACGCCACCGCCTACGCCCACCGCCACCAGGCCCAGTCCCTGGCGGCCCTGGCCTCGCCGCGCACCGCCGACCGCCTCGACGAGCGCTGGGCCGCCCTGGACGGGGCGATCGACGGGATGTACCTGAGCTTCGACACCCGCACCGGACCCGAGGTGCTGTCCCTGGCCTTCCCCGAGCCCACCCTCTCCCGGCTGCGTGAGATCAAGGCGCAGTACGACCCGCACCGGGTGTTCGACCAGAACTTCCCGATCGAACCCGCCGGGGACTGACCCCCGCGGCCGCGTGTCCCGGCGGCCGGGTGCCTCAGCGGCGCCCGGCCGCCGTGGCGTCGTCCAGCGCGTCCCGGATCTCCGGCGGCAGCTCCACACCCTCCACACCCAGCACCTGCTCCAGCTGCGCCAGGGTGCGCGGACCCACCACGGCCGCCGCCACCCCCTCCTGGTCGCGCGCCCAGCTCAGCGCCACCGCCAGCGGCGGCACGCCCAGCCCCTCCGCCGCCGTGCACACCGACTCCACCACCCGGCGGCTGCGGTCGTCCAGGTACGGCTCCACGTACGACGCCATGTGCGGGAACGCCGCCCGCGAGCTCGCCGGCGTCCCGGTCCGGTACTTGGCGCTGAGCACCCCCCGGCCCAGCGGCGCCCACGCCAGCAGGTGCGCCCCGGCCGCCGCCGCCGCGGGCCGCAGGTCGTCGTCCGC
This sequence comes from Nocardiopsis protaetiae, assembly GCF_045446735.1. Classification (NCBI taxonomy): domain Bacteria; kingdom Bacillati; phylum Actinomycetota; class Actinomycetes; order Streptosporangiales; family Nocardiopsidaceae; genus Nocardiopsis; species Nocardiopsis protaetiae. The sequence continues at coordinate 1,662 of NZ_JBJJBV010000162.1, read as the reverse complement.
GCCCCGGTTGAGCAGCGAGTACTCGGCGCCCGCGCTCACCAGCGGCACCCGGCCCGGCCGCGCCCGCTGCCAGGTCGCCAGCGTGGCGAACTGCCAGGCGTCCAGGTCGCCGGTCCCCACGTAGCGGGCCTTGCCCGCGGTGACCGCCGACTCCATCGCCGCCAGCGTCTCCTCCGGCGGCGTCGCCGGGTCGAAGACGTGCAGCTGCCACAGGTCCACGTAGTCGGTCTGCAACCGCCGCAGCGAGGCGTCCAGCGACGCCAGCAGGTGGCGGCGGGAGGCGTCCACCGGCCGGTACCCCTCCGGGGTGTGACCGCTCTTGGTGGCGACCACCACATCCTCGCGGCGCACCGCGGCGCGCAGCAGGCGGCCCAGGATCCGCTCGCTCTGCCCGCCCGTGTAGATGTCCGCGGTGTCCACGAGTGTGCCGCCCGCGTCGACGAACGCGGTGAGCTGCTGTCCGGCCTCCTCTTCGGAGGTGTCCTTGCCCCAGGTCATCGTGCCGAGGGCGGTGCGGGACACCCAGAGTCCCGATCGGCCCACCTGTCGCTGTTCCATGCGGCGGAGAGTACCGTGTTCATTCCAAGTCGGCCCGCTGTACATCCTCACGGCGTATCCTCGTCCAAGCCCTGACCGGGGACGTTCACCGCGCCGTCCGCGCGGGCCGGAGCGGTTCTGTACCGCTACCGCCGCACTCCCCCCGAGGCCCCGGCCCCCGGTTCTCAGGAGGAAAGCCCCAGCAGTGCTCCGGCGCCCCCTCGTGCCGGACCGTCAAGGAAAGTCCGAAACCGAGTGTCCATCTTCGAGGCGGTCGTCCTCGGCCTCATCCAGGGACTCACCGAGTTCCTGCCCGTGTCCTCCAGCGCCCACCTGCGTGTGTTCGCGGCCTTCTTCCAGTGGCCCGACCCCGGTGCGGCCTTCACCGCCGTCACCCAGATCGGCACCGAACTCGCGGTGGTGCTCTACTTCCGCAAGCGGATCTGGGCCGTCATGTCCACCTGGCTGCGCTCCCTGGTCAACCGCGACCTGCGCGGTGACGTCAACGCCCGCATCGGCTGGTACGTCATCCTGGCCACCATCCCCATCGGCGTCCTGGGCCTGCTCCTGGAAGACCAGATCGACAGCGCCTTCCGCGACCTGCGCCTGATCGCGCTCACCCTCATCGTCTTCGGCCTCATCCTGGGCGCCGTCGACCACTTCGCCCGCCGCGAGCGGGAGCTGGAGGACCTCACCCTGGGCCGCGGCATCACCTTCGGCCTCTTCCAGACCCTGGCGCTGATCCCGGGCGTCTCCCGCTCGGGCGCCACCATCACCGGCGGCCGCCTGCTGGGCTTCAACCGCCCGGCCGCCGCCGAGTTCGCGTTCCTCATCGCGCTGCCCGCGGTGTTCGCCTCCGGCCTGTACAAGATGCTCGACATCGGCGACGGCGGCTACGCGGGCTGGACCGCCACCATCGTCGGTACGATCGTGGCGTTCGTGGTCGGCTACATCGTCATCGCCTGGCTGATGAAGTTCATCTCCACGCACAGCTTCATGCCGTTCGTGTACTACCGCATCGCGCTCGGCATCCTCATCCTCGTGCTCGTCTTCTCCGGCGTGCTCGACCCGGAGGGCGGAGCCGGGGTCGGCTGACCCGGCCCCCGACACCCGGCACGGGCCCGG
>NZ_JBJJBV010000161.1:0-15959 GCF_045446735.1 Nocardiopsis protaetiae | reverse complement strand
TGAGGGCGTGCGGGCCGGGGGCGCGGGCGGCCTCGGCCAGGGTGCGCAGGGCGTCGACGAGGTCGTCGACCAGGCCGGTGACCTCGTCGGCGCGCCAGACGCCGGGGGCCCAGCGGCAGGTCAGGTGCAGGCGGGGGCCGTCGGGGCCCTCGTGCACGGCCGAGCCCAGTTCCAGGCCGTGGGTGAGGGGCTGTCCGGGGTCCTCACCGAGCATGACGCGGGCGGTGACGGGGGCGGCCTCGAAGGGCCGGGTGCCGGGGGCGCCGAACCGGCCCAGGTGGTTGAACAGCACGTCGGGGCGGGCGCGGCCGGCCAGGCGGGGGGCGGTGTCGGGGTTGAGGCGGGCCAGCAGCCCGTACCCGAGGCCGTGGCCGGGGACGGCGCGCAGCATCTCCTTGGTGCGCTTGAGGGCGCGCACCGGGTCGGTGCCGACGGGGTCCAGGGCCACCGGGTGGGAGCTGGTGAGCCAGCCGACGGTGCGCGCCGGGTCGGCGTCGGCGTGCAGGTCGCGGCGGCCGTGGCCCTCGACCTCGACCAGCAGGCGGCCGTCGGCGGTCCCGGCCAGGGCGAGCGCGGTGAGCAGCACGTCCTCGGCGTTGACGCGGTAGCGGGCGCCCAGGTCGGTGAGGGCGGCGCGGGTGAGGTCGGGGTCCAGGACCAGGTCGAGGGTGCGGCGGTGGGCGACCAGGTCGAGCGCCGGGTCGACGGGGCGGGCGCCCCGGTGGCGGTGGGCGGCGGGGTCGGTGGCGGCCAGCCAGTGGTCGAGTTCGGCGGCGCGCTCGGGGCGGCGGGCCTCCTCGGCGAGCAGGGCGGTCCAGCGGCGCAGCGAGGTCCCGGCGGCGGGCAGGTCGATGTCGAGGCCCGCGTCCAGGGCGGCGACGGCGGCGGCCAGGTCGGGGCCGATGACCCGCCAGGAGACGCCGTCGACGGCGAGGTGGTGCACGCGCAGGAGCAGCAGCCCGGGGCGGTCGGGTCCGGCGTCGAACCAGGCCCCGGCCAGCGGGCGGCCCTGTTCCAGGTCGATGCGTCCGCGCAGGTCGGCGGCGGCCGCGACGACGGCGTCGTCGTCGGGGTCGGCGGCGATCCGCTCGATGAGGCCGCCGGGGGCGTCGGTGGCGAGCGGGACCTCCAGGACGGTGCCGCCCTCGGCGGTGGTGCGCGCCCGCAGCCGCAGGGCGCCGTGGTGGGCGACGACCGCGGCCAGCGCCCGCTCCAGGGTGTCGGCGGTGACCCCGGCGGGGGTCCACAGCGCCTGGGCCTGGGTGAACCCGGCGGGGGGCGGGCCCTGCTCCAGCAGGGCGGCGGCCACGGGGGTGGGGGCGACCTCGCCCACGGGGTCGTCGTGCACGGGGGCGGCGGCCGTGCCGGTGCGGGCACGGGTGGCCAGGGCGGCGGCGGTGGGCGCCTCGAACACGTCGCGGACGGTGATCTCCAGGCCCGTGGCGCGGGCCCGGTTGACGGCCTGGATGGCGAGGATGCTGTCGCCGCCCAGGCGGAAGAAGTCGTCGTGCACGCCGACGGGGGCGCCCAGGACCTCGCCGAGCACGGCCGTGAGGGTGCGCTCGACGGGGTCGGCGGACTCCGCGGCGGTGGTCCGCTCGGGGACGTCGGGCAGGGCGTCGCGGTCGACCTTGCCGCTGGAGTTGAGCGGCAGCCGGTCCAGCACGACCACCCGCGAGGGCACCATGTGGTCGGGCAGCCGGGCGGTCAGGTGGGCGCGCAGGCCGTCCTCGGTGAGGGTGTCGGCGCCCACCGCATAGGCGACGAGGCGGACGCCGCTGGGAGAGGTGCGCGCGACGGTGGCGCAGCGGGCGACGCCGGGGTGGGTCTCGGCGGCGGCGTCGATCTCGGCGGGCTCCACACGGTAGCCGCGGACCTGCACCTGGTCGTCGACCCGGCCCAGGTAGCGGACGGCGCCGTCGGGGCCGACCACCACGCGGTCGCCGGTGCGGTACATGCGGGCGCCGGGCGGGCCGTAGGGGGAGGCCACGAACCGCTCGGCGGTCAGGTCGGGGCGGCCCAGGTAGCCGCGGGCCAGCCGGTCGCCGTCCAGGTACAGCTCGCCGGGGACGCCGGGCGGGACGGGGCGCAGGGCGGCGTCCAGCACCAGGGCGCCGACCCCGGCCACGGGGTGGCCGATCGCCGTGTCGGGGGTGTCGGCCACGTCGCCGACCAGGGCGTCCACGGTGTTCTCGGTGGGGCCGTAGAAGTTGAGCGCCCGCACCCCGGGCAGCCCGCGCAGCCGCTCCCAGAGCGGTTGCGGGCAGGCCTCGCCGCCGAACGTGAGCAGGCGCGGGATGTGCCGGGGCCGCCCGCTGTCCAGCAGGGTCCACAGGTAGGCGGGGGTGGTGTCGAGGTGGTCGATGCGCTGTTCGGCCAGGTGGTCGCCCAGCCGCGCGTGGTCGAAGACCAGGTCGGTGTCGATCAGGTGGAACTCGTGCCCGTGCACCAGGCCGAGCAGCGTGTCCCAGGAGGCGTCGAAGGTGAACGCCCCGATGTGCCCCACCCGGGAGTTCTCCGGAAGGCCGAGCTGCCCCCGCTGCGCCACCGCCAGCGCGGCGATCGAGCGGTGCTCGACCACGACCCCCTTGGGCCGCCCCGTGGACCCGGAGGTGTGGATGACGTACGCGGCATCGCCGGGCCGCGGCTCCGGCAGCTCCCAGGAGTCCGCCCCCACCCCATCAGCCACACCGGCCCCGGACGTGGTCGGCACATCGGCGCCGTCCCACACGTCCGCATCACTCACATCCGCCGCACCGGCACCAGGCGGCACATCGACCCCGGAATCAGTCGATGCATCGGCGCCGTTCCGCGCGCCCAAATCGTTCACACCTGTCACACCGGCACCAGGCGGCACATGCGTGTCGAGGGTGTCCAGGTGGATCACTCGGGCATCGCCGGTGTCGGGCAGGTGCGGGGCGACGTCCGTCCTGGTCAGCAGCAGGACGGGGCGGATGTCCTCCAGGACGTGGGCGGTGCGCTCGGCGGGGTGGTCCGGGTCCAGCGGCACGTAGGCGGCGCCGGAGCGCAGCACGGCGAACAGGGCGACGACCAGGTCGACCGAGCGCGGCAGCGCCAGGGCGACGAACCGCTCCGGGCCAGCGCCCAGGGCGCGCAGGCGGCGGGCCAGCGCGTCCACCCGGTCCAGGAACTCGGCGCGGGTGAGGCGCTCGTCCCCGTGCACGATGGCGGTGCGCCCGGGGTCGGCGGCCAGCGACCGGGCCAGCAGGGAGGTCACCGAGAGGAACGGGGTACCGGCCGGGCGGGCGGGGCCGGACCCGCCCGCCGTCGGCCGGTCGCCGGCAGGGGTCGCGCCGTTGCGACCGGTCCCGGCGGGTTCGGAGGTCAGACGTGCGGTGGTGGGGTCGACGGTGTCCAGGGCGGCCAGCGGCGTGTCCGGGTCGGCGGCCGCGAACTCCGTGAGCAGGCGGGCGAACCCCGCCAGCCGGGCGCGGGCCCCCTCCCGGTCGTAGCGTTCGGCATTGGCGTTGGCCTCCAGCACCAACCCGCCCCCGGCGGGCCGGTACACCGACACCGCCAGGTCGTCCACCGGCCCCTCGGACAGGTTGGTGGTGGTGGCGCGGTGCCCGTCGAACTCCAGCACGTAGTCGAACAGCTTGATGTTGAGCTCGGGCCCGAACAGCCCGAACCGCTCCCCCACCGCCGACAGGTCGCGGCGCAGCCACTCGGCCCGGTACCGGTGGTGGGCGCGCAGCGCCCGGGCCGCCGCCATCGCTGTGTCGGCCAGTTCCAGCACGGTGTCGGCCGGGTGCACCCCCAGCCGCAGCGGCAGCACGTTGACGACCATGGCCGGGGTGCGCAGCGCCGGGGTGCCCAGCCGCCCCATCACCGGGGCGCCCAGCAGCAGGTCGCGGCCCCCGGTCAGCCGGTGCACGTACCCGGCGAACGCCCCGGTGAGGGCGTCCACCCAGGTCGCACCCGTCCCCTTGGCCAGAGCGTCCAGCCCGGCGGCGACCGGCGCGGCCACCTCCAGGCGTTCGCGCCAGAACCCCGCGTGGGGCGCGGGCGGCGCCGTGGACAGCAGCGCCGGGGCGGGCCGGTCGGCGAGCACCCGCGCCCAGTGCTCCCGGTCGGCGGCGCGCCGCTCCCCGGCGGCGTAGGCCTCCTCGTCGGCGACCACGTCGGCCAGCCGCCCGAACCCGGAGGGCGCGATCTCCTCCCCCGTGCCCAGACGCGTGTACACGTCCGCGACGCGGCGGGCGATCATCGTGATGGCGTACGCGTCCACCGCCAGGTGGTGGTAGCGCTGGAACCACAGCCACCGCCGCGCCCCCACCCGCAGCAGCGCGTACCGGTACAGGGGTTCGGCGGTGACGTCCACCGGCCGGGCCAGGTCCGCGTCGGCCCACGCCCGGGCCCGGGCCAGCGCCCCCTCCTCGCCGTCGTCCCCGGTCAGGTCCACGACCTCGACGTCCCGCGGGACCTCCGCGCCGATCTCCTGTGCCGGGCGGTCCCCGCCGGCGACGACCCGGGCCCGCAGGGCGTCGGTGTCGGCGACGACGGAGCGCACGGCCGCGGCGAACCGGGCGGTGTCCAGGTCGGCCGGGATGTCGGTGCACTGGCCGACGTTGAACACCGGGCTGTCCGGTGCCGCCTGCTGCGCGTACCACACACCGGCCTGGGCGCCGGTCAGGCCCGTTCGGGTGACGGCCATGGTTCGGGGGCTCCTCAAGGAAAACGACGAAGGTCGGGGGACGGGGGCGGGACGGGGCTCAGCCGTGCAGCAGGCGGGCCCAGGCGGCGGCGGTCGGCTGTTCGGCCAGCGCCGCGAAGTCGGGTTCGGCCCCGGCGGTGCGCCAGGTCTCGACCAGGCTCATCAGCCGCACGGAGTCCAGCCCGCGGTCGAAGAGGTTCTCGTCGGGGTCCAGGTCGGCGACGGGTTCGCCCAGGGCGTCGGCGATGTCGGCGAGCAGGCGGTCGACGGTGAGGGCGGCGGCCACGCGGCGCCTCCTTAACTTGTGTGTCAGGCGGCGCGGGCCGCGATGGAGTCGATGATCTCGGCGGCCCGGGTGGCCACGTTGGACAGCAGCGAGGAGGACACCCCGTGGGTGTGCTCGGTGCCGCCCTGGAGGTAGAGCCCGCAGGTCAGGTCGTCATGGGTCACCACCCGGTAGTCGCGCTCCACGGCGGGGCGCCCGTCCCCGGTGGCGACCAGCAGGTCGGCCAGGTCGCCCAGCAGCGGCCGCGGGTCGGCCGGGTGGTAGCCGGTGGCGAACACGACGTGGTTGGCGGCGATGGGGGTGTGCTTGCCGGTGACCAGGTCCTCCACCACCACGGCCACGCCCTCGGGGCTCTCGGTCAGCCCGGCCACCCGCGCGGTGTTGTGCAGGTGCAGGCGCTGGACCCCCTCGACCTTCTCGGCGTAGTGGCGCCGGTAGAGGGCGTCGATGAGGTCGGGGTCCACCACCGAGTAGTTGGTGTTGCGGTGGTAGCCGACGAGCTTCTGTTTGACGTCCTCGGGGGCGGCGTGGAACGCGTCCACCGCCTCGGGGTCGAAGATGCGGTTGGCGAAGGGGCTGTCGTCGGAGGGGCTGTACCCGTACCGGGAGAACACGGCGTGCACGTGGGAGGAGGGGAAGCGCCGGTGCAGGTGCTCCACGACCTCGGCGGCGCTCTGCCCGGCGCCCACCACCACGAACGAGTGCGGGGACGCCTTGGGGCCCAGCTCCCCCAGCCGGTCCAGCAGGTATTCGTTGTGCCACACCCGCGCGGACAGCCCCACCCCCTCGGGCAGGCGCGGGCGCAGGCCGGGGGCGAACACCACGTTGCGCGCGCGCAGCACGGTCTCTCCTCCGTCGGGGGTGCGCGCCACCACGTCCAGGTGGGTGATGCGGTCCCCGGCGCCGCGCACCGGCAGGACCTCGACCACCTCGTGCCCGTAGCGGACCCGGTCGGCGACGCGGTCGGCGCACCAGGACAGGTAGTCGTGGAACTCCCGGCGCAGCGGGAACAGCGTCTTGTGGTTGATGAAGTCGTGCAGCCGCCCCACCTGGTGCAGGAACGCCAGGAAGCCGAAGTCGCTGGCCGGGTTGCGCGGCGTCACCAGGTCCTTGAGGAACGACACCTGCATGGTGGCGTCGTCCAGGAGCATCCCCCTGTGCCAGCCGAAGGTCTCCTGGCGCTCCAGGAACACCCCGCTCAGCGCGGGCCCCTGCCCGGCGGCTTCGCGTTCGGCCAGGGCGATGGCCAGGCCCAGGTTGGAGGGGCCGAACCCCACGCCGACCAGGTCGTGGACGGGGCGGTCAGTTGTGGACACCGTGGTCCCTTCGTTGTGGTGGTTGCGCTGCGGGGCCATCGGTCAGGCCCCGGTGCGGGCGGTGGTGGCGCCCAGCTCGGCCAGGGCGTCCCCGGTGAGGACGACCCGGGCGCAGCGCCCGGCGGCGTAGTGCAGGGCGGAGCGGTGGTGGTCGGCGCTGAAGTCGGCGACGGCGTCGGCGACCAGGAACGGCCGGATGTCGCGCATGAACGCGTCGGCGGCGGTGAGCTGGCAGCCGATGTGCGCGTACACGCCGGTGACGACGATCTGGTCGCGGCCCTGGGCTGCCATGCGCTCGGCCAGGTCGGTCTGGGCGAACGCGCTGTAGCGCCACTTGGTGAGCAGCACGTCGTCGCCGGCCGGGGCCAGGGCCGGGTCGATGTCGGTGTGCTCGGCGACGGCCTTCATGCCGGCGCCCCAGAAGTCGCGTTCCAGCCCGCGCTGGTGGGGCGTCATGTCGCCGGGCTTGGCGGTGTACACCACCGGCACCCCGGCGTCGTGGCAGGCCCGGCGCAGGTCGGCGATGTTGGCGCGGACCCGGGACAGGGGCTCGGCGTCGGCGTCGTAGGGGCCGAGGAAGTAGCGCTGCATGTCGTGGACGAGCAGGACGGCCCGGTCGGGGTCCAGCGGCCAGTCGACCTTGTTCTGGGGCAGCTCGTCGGGGGTGGGCAGCGGGTAGGGGGCGATGGTGGGCAGAGCCATCAGTGGTCCTGGTCGGGGTCGGTGGCGGTGCCGCGCAGGTCCCGCTTGGAGACCTTGCCGACGGCGGTGGACGGGAAGGCCTCCACGAACTCGATCCGGTCGGGGATCTTGTACGCGGCCAGGCCGCGTTCGCGCAGGAAGGCCGGGAGGGCGCCGCGGGCGGGGGGCTCCCCGCGGGCGATGACGTAGGCGTGCACGCGTTCGCCCAGGTAGCGGTCGGGGACGGCGACGACGGCGGCGTCGCGCACGGCGGGGTGGGCCAGCAGGTGGTTCTCGACCTCTTCGGCGCCGACCTTCTCGCCGCCGCGGTTGATCTGCTCCTTGGCGCGCCCGGAGACGACGAGGCTGCCGTCGGGGGTGCGGCGGACGAGGTCGCCGGTGCGGTAGAACCCGTCGGCGGTGAACGCGTCCTTGTTGTGGTCGGGGGCCCGGAAGTAGCCGCGGATGGTGTAGGGGCCGCGGGTGAGCAGGTGGCCGGGTTCGCCGTCGGGGACGGGGCGGTCGAGGTCGTCGACGATGCGGATCTCGTCCAGGGGGCTGATGGGGCGGCCCTGGGTGGTCACCACCGTCTCGTCGGGGTCGTCGTGGCGGGTGTAGTTGACCAGGCCCTCGGCCATGCCGAACACCTGCTGGAGCTCACAGCCCAGGACGGGGGTGATCCGGCGGGCCGCCTCCGGGCCGAAGGGGGCGCCGCCCACCTGGAGGACCCGCAGCGAGGACAGGTCGCGGTCCTGCTGCGAACCGTGGTCGACGGCGTCGGTCCACAGCAGGGCGATGGGCGGGACGACGGCGGTGTGGGTGACGCGTTCGGACTCGATGAGGCCCAGGGCGGTGGCGGGCGAGGGGTCGGGGGCCAGGACGACGGTGCCGCCGGCGTGGAACACCCCCAGGAACCCGGGCGAGCTCATCGGGAAGTTGTGCACGACGGGCAGCACGCCGAGGTAGACGGTGTCGGTGTCCAGGCGGCAGATGTCGGCGCTGGCCCGGACCGAGTACAGGTAGTCGTCGTGGGTGCGGGCGATGAGCTTGGGCAGGCCGGTGGTGCCGCCGGAGAGCTGGAGGAACGCCACGCCCTCGGGGTGGGGGTCGGCCAGGACGGCCGGGTCGGGGGCCGCGCGCAGGGAGTCCAGGGCGGTGAGCCCGGGCGCCTCGCCGGGTTCTCCAGGACCTCCGGGTTCGCCGACGATGACCAGGTGCTCGACCGCGGGCACGGCCTCGCGGACCTCCCGGGCCAGGGCCCGGTGGTCGAACCCGGCGTGCACCCCGGCGGTGACCAGGCCGCGCGCCCCGGACACGGTGGCCATGTGGACGAGCTCGCTGCGCCGGTGGGCGGGCAGCGCGTAGACGGGGACCGCGCCCAGCCGGAACAGGCCGAAGACCACCTCGAAGAGTTCGGCGACGTTGGGCAGGTGGACGATGACCCGGTCGCCCTCGCCCAGGCCCAGCCGGGCCAGCCCGGCGGCCAGGGAGTCGGCGCGGGCGTCGAGGTCGGCGTAGGTCAGGCGGGTGTCCCCGGCGACGACGGCGGTGCGGTCGGCGAACCGGCGGGCGCGCTCGCGCAGGAACGCGCCGAAGTTCTCCCCGGTCCAGTACCCGGCCGCGCGGTAGCGGGCGGCGAACTCCTCGGGGTGGGGGACCCAGCCCTCGGGGGCGAAGCGGCGGCGCCGGTCGGCGCCGGGGACCCCGGTGGTCCCGGCGGTCCCGGCGGTCCCGGTGACGTTGTCCATGTCAGGCCGTCCGGTCCACGCCGAGGGCGAGCAGCAGGGTGCGCAGCTTGGCCGAGGTCTCGGCGAGTTCGGCCTCGGGGTCGGACTCGGGCATGATGCCGCCCCCGGCGAACAGGTCCAGCGCCGGTCCGGCCACGTCGGCGCAGCGGATGGTGACCACCCAGGCGCCGTCGCCGTTGGCGTCGCTGTGGCCGACGGCGCCGGTGTAGAAGCCGCGGTCGAAGGACTCGATGGCACCGATGGTGTCGAAGGCCGCGGCGGTGGGGGTGCCGCACACCGCCGGGGTGGGGTGCAGGGCGGCGGCCAGGGTGTGCACCGGGGTGTCGGTGTCGCGCAGGCGGCCGGTGACCCGGGTGGACAGGTGCCACATGGTGGCGGTCTTGACCAGCTCGGGTTCCGCGGGCACCGTGAGGCGTTCGCAGTAGGGGGCCAGGGCGTCGGCGACGCCCTCCACCACGACGGAGTGCTCGTGCCGGTCCTTGGCGGAGGTGAGCAGCTCCACCGCGTTGACCTGGTCCTTGGTGGGGTCGGCGCTGCGCGGGGCCGAACCCGCCAGCGGGTTGGACAGCACGTCGCGGCCCTTGCGCGAGACGAGGAGTTCGGGGCTGGCACCGATGAGGGTGCGCGTCCCGGCGCCGCGTTCGGGCAGGTTGACGGCGAACACGTACGCGTCGGGGTCGCGGCGCAGCAGGTTGCCCAGGACGGTGGGGACGTCGATGTCCTGTTCGCCCTCCAGGCGCAGGCGGCGGGCGAGGACGACCTTGCGCAGCTCGGGCCTCTCGGCCATGAGCTTGACGGCGCGCTCGACGGCGGCGGTGTGCTCGGCCGGGGCCGGGTCGGGGGTGAGGGTCCACTCGCCGTGCAGGGCCCGCCAGCTCAGGGCCGCGGCGCGCTCGCGCAGCGGCGGGGCGGTGCGGACGGTCTCGGGGACGACCAGGTGGGCGGGCCGGGAGGTGTCGAAGGGGACGGCCCCCAGGGCGACGGCCCCGGGTCCGGCGTCGGCGAGGACGTCGGAGAGGGCGTCCAGCCGGTCCAGGACGGTGAGCGTTCCGGTGCCGTGCAGGACCCCGGCGGAGGAGGACAGGAACGAGTCCCCCGGCCGGTAGGCCGCCAGGAGGTCGCCCGCGTTCGCGGCGGGGGTCTCGGCGCGTTGTTCGGGCATGGGTCGGGGGCCTTTCCGTGTCGGGCGCGCGAAGGGGGCGGCCGGGTGGGCCGCGGGGATGTGGCCCGGGTTCCGGGCCGGGGGCGGGGTCGGGGGGCGCGTGGGCGGTGGTCAGCGGAGGGTGGCCCCGCCGTCCACGTAGAGCTCGTGCATGGTGATGTGGCGGGCGGCGTCGGAGGCGAGGAACCGGACGGCGGCGGCGACGTCCTCGGGGGTGCCGACCCGGCCCAGGGGGATGCCGACCTTGAAGGCGGCGGGATCCCCGGCCAGGAGCGGCGCGTAGCCGGTGCCGGCGGTCATGGCGCGCAGCATGGGGGTGTCGGTGGAGCCGGGCGAGACGACGTTGCAGCGGACCCCGAGAGGGGCCAGTTCCAGGCCGAGGCTCTTGGTGAAGGCGGTGGCCGCGGCCTTGGAGGCGGCGTAGGCGGCCATGTTCGCCCGGGGGACGCCGCCCGCGTTGGAGGAGACGGTGACCAGGCAGCCGCGGCCGCGCGGTCCCAGGCGCCGGGCGGCGGCGCGGCCGACGGCGAAGACGCCGGTGGTGTTGACCGCGAGCATCCGGTGCCAGTCCTCGTCGGCGCAGTCGGCGACCGGGCCGGTGGCCAGGACCCCGGCGGCGGAGACCACGGTGTCGGCGGGGCCGAGGGCGGCCTCGGCCTCGTCGAAGAACGCCTCGACCCGGGCGGGGTCGGTGACGTCGACGGTGCCGGTGAAGGGCTTGTGGCCCCGTTCCTCCAGGAGGCCGGCGGTGGCGGCCAGGCCGTCGGGGTCGATGTCGGCGGCGGCGACGCGGGCACCGTGTTCGGCCAGGTCCAGCACCACGGCGCGGCCGATCCCGCTCGCGGCACCGGTGACCACGGCGACGGTGCCGTCGATGCCCTTCTCGCTCACCTGCGGTTTCTCCTCTCTCCGAGCCGATGACCTGCACCTTAGGTAACCCTTACCTAAGAAGTCCGCGGCAAGTCTCCGGCCGATCACGCCCCGGTGTCAACAGCGTCCGATCCGTGACCTGAGTCACAAGTCGGGCGTTTTCGCACTTCGTCGTTAGGTTCGCCTAACTCTCGACGTGGGCGAGGCTCGCGGGATCCGCGCAGGTCACGGCGCCTCTCGGAGACCGAGGGATCAAGTCGGCGGAGCACCGGGGACCCCGCCGGTGCACAGGCGAAACACCGCCGAAACCTGCCGGAAGTGAGGCGGTTGTCACCTTCCGGGAGCCCTCCCGGCCCGCCCGAGGTGCGGGAGGGGACCTGTGGCCCCCGGAATCGGTCGTCCGGAACCGTGCCCTAGCCTGGGACCGATCCCGGTGCGCATGTGCCGGGATCGACCGTGTCCGCACCACCGTGACCAGAGGGAACCCGTGAACATCGCAGCCCTGGTGAACACGATCGCCTTTCGCGTGATCGCCATCGTCGAGGCCCTGACCTGGGTCGGCCTGCTGGCCGGCATGTACGTCAAATACCTCGGCAGCGGGAACGAACAGGGCGTGGCGGTCTTCGGCATGCTGCACGGGATCGCCTTCATGCTCTACGTGGCGGTCTGCCTGGTCTCGGCCGTCCACCTGCGCTGGGGCGTGTGGCCGACCCTGCTGGCGCTGGCCGCCTCCGTGCCGCCGCTGTTCACACTGATCGCCGACCGGTGGCTGCACCGCAGCGGGCGGCTGCCCGGGATCTTCGGCGGCGAGCGGACCCCCGAGCCCGTGGGCTGAGCCCCGCCGGGACACCGGGCGCGGACCTTTCCCGAAAAGGTCCGCGCCCGTTCTTTTTCCGCAGCATGGAAAACGCCCGGGGAATGGTGCCTGAAACGGCTCGGAAACACCCGCCGAACGGCCGACGATAAATCCCTTCGCGATACACCGGAAAGCGCCGTCCCACCACCTCTGTACGGCGGGCGATCCACTGACCGGAACCGGTCAGGAAAGGTACCGGGACACCCTTTGACCGTCTTTCCCCCGCCGTGTTGCAGTGGTGCGTGTTCCGCTTCCGCAGTGGAACGGACACGAACCGTGAGATAGCGAGGAAACCCCCATGTCCCACCCCCACGGACCCGACCGGCGCGCCGTCCTGCGCGGCGCCGCCCTGACCACCGGGACCGCCGTGCTCGGCGGTGCCGCCCTGCTCGGCGCGGCCTCCCCGGCCGCCGCCGCACCCGCGGTGCACGACCGCGCCGCCTGGGGCGCACGGCCCCCGTCGAGCCCGATCCAGGTGCTGGCCGCCCCGCCGCTGTACATCGTGGTGCACCACACCGCGACCGCCAACAGCACCGACCACTCCCTGGCCCACGCCTACTCCCTGTCCAGGGCGATCCAGAATCACCACTTGACATCCTCCCCTGTCTGAAAACAGGAGATTTCAGCGGTTCCTCCTCGAAGAAGAGAACTACCGAGGTTCACGGACGCTCGACCGCTGGCGCGGTGTCGCCCCTCCGGCACGGACCCGAGGGCCCGGGGCGGGGGTACCGCCCTGTCCTGCCGCGACGTTGTTGGAAGCATTCAGGTCGGCGTTGCAGGTGAAACCGCAGTGGGAGCAGACGAACTCGGCTTGGCTCTTGCGCGAGTTCTTGTCGATCCACTGGCAGTCGCTGCACCGCAGACTCGTGTACCGAGGCGGGATGTCCTGCACCCGGCCGGGGGCCTTGTGCCCGGTCCGCACCCGGAGCAGCCCCCACCCCTGGGCCAGGATCGCCCGGTTCAACCCCGCCTTCTGACGGACCCGCCTGCCCGGCTCCTCGACGGTGCCGCGCGCGGAGCGGGTCATGTTCTTGATGCGCAGGTCCTCGAACCGGACCGTGTCAAAGCTGCGGGCAAGCAGGGTGGAGGTCTTCTCCACCCAGTCCTTGCGCCGGTTCGCTTCCCTCGCCCGCAGCCGGGCTGCTCGGGCGTACTCTGCCTTGCGCTGCGGGCTGCCCTGGGGTGCACGGGCCGCGCGCCGCTGGTGCTTGCGCACCCGCGCACGCTCCCTGGTGGTGAGCTGCGGGCAGTTCAGGGCGCGTCCGTCGGACAGGGCGGCGGTGATCACCACACCCCGGTCGATCCCCACCACACTGCCATCCCCGGGAGCGTCAACCGGGTCCGGGACCACGGCGAAGGACACGTGCCACCGACCGGCCCGGTAGGTGACCCGGAACGTCTTGGCGTCGGGCAGCCCCCGGCGGGTGTTGCGGAATTTCACCCACCCGCAACCCGGGACCTTGACCTGCGCCCACTTGGCGTTCAGCTTCTCGACCCGCACCAGGCGGTGCATGACCTGTTTGCCCTTGGCGTTGAGCACCGGTTCGCCGTTGGCGGTCCACGCGGGGATCCGATCGGTGCCGATGACCCGGAACCCCTCGTGCCGGTACTTCTTGCGCCGTTTCGGGTAGCCGTGCGACCCGCCGAGGAAGTTGGACAGCGCCTGGTCGAAGTCGCGCAGCGCCTGCTGCTGGACCTCGGCGTTACCCGAGGCCACCCAGGAGAAGTAGTCGGCCTCCTCCGGGTGAAGGTCGGCGGTGGGAGTGCGGCGGACCTCGGTGAGCATCGCCGCCATCCCTACGTATCGGACCGGACGCCTGGTGCGGGCCCCGCCCTTGCGGTAGGTGGTGTTGACCTCCCACGCCAGGTTCCAGGCATGCCGCGCCTGCGCACAGTGGCCGAACATCACGGCCTCCTGCGCACGGGTGGGACACAACCGGAACCTCGACATGACCGCTACATTAGCATGTTGTGCGCTACTGTATGAGCATGAAGAGGAAGACACCCTACATCTCGGTGAACCTCACCGAACCCGCACGCGACACCCTGCGCCAGGCCACTCTGGCACTGACCACCGACGCGCAACGCCGCCTGTCCATGTCCGCCGTCCTCATCGCCGCGCTCCGCGTCGCGCAGAACCACCGGCCGGAGCTGCTGGACGAACTGAAGAAGGGTGCGTGAGAACACCGAATTCCCCGAAGGAAACCGGCTGGCCCTACCCCGCTCCGCAGGAGACCACGATCGCCGCGGGGCGGCACGTGGTGGGTGCGCACGTGGCGAACAACAACAGCACGTGCGTCGGCATCGAGAACGAGGGCACCTACACCTCGGTGGCGCCGACCCAGCCGTTGCGGGACTCGCTGGTGGAGACGCTGGCGTGGCTGTGCGCGGCCTACGGGCTCAACCCGCAGAGCGCGATCCTGGGGCACCGCGACTTCAACGCCACCGCCTGCCCGGGCGACGTGCTGTACGCGATGCTGCCGGAACTGCGCAACGCGGTGTCGGGGGTGCTCGCCGCGAGGGGCGTGGAGGTCGCCGACCGGCCGGTCCCGGCGGACCTGCGGCCGACGTACCCGGCGGTGCCGGACGAACCGTGGCGGGAGTTCGACCACGGGCCCGCGCACGGGCCGGACGACATCACCCGCTGACCGCGGGGACGGTTCCCCGTTCACCGTCCCCTCCACCCGCGTCCGCGTGCGCCGCGATGCGCGCGCGGGCGCGGTCCACGTCCCGGAGTTCGACCCCGGTGAGGGGCGCCCCGGTGCTCGCGCGCAGGGCGGCGGCGCGCTCCAGCAGGTCCGCGGCGGCCGTGTGCTCCCCGGCCAGGGAACGCGCCCCGGCCTCGCCCTCCAGGGCCAGCGCCAGGGCCCGGGGGTCGCCGCTGCGCCGGGCGTGCTCGCGGCCCCGGGCGTGCAGTTCCAGGGCGCGCCCGGGCTCGCCGCGCTGCTCGGCGATGTAGCCGAGCTGGGTGTGCAGGAACGCCGCGCCGATGTGCCCGTCGGTGCGCCGGTTCCACTCCAGCCACCGGGTCAGGGAGGCCTCCGCGCGGTCCAGGTCACCGCGGCGGCGCGCGGTGAGCGCGATGCCCGCGTCGGCGTACTGGGCCGCGACCGCGTCGTGCTGCTCCTCGGCCAGCCGCAGGGCGCGTTCGTGCAGGGTGTCGGCGCGGTCCAGGTCGCCGGAGAGCAGGGCGACACGGCCCAGCCCGGAGGCGTGCCGGGACACCTCGCGCCACAGCCTGAGCTCCTCGGCGATCCGCAGGCCCTCGGCGTGCCGCCGGGCGGTCTCGTCCAGGTCGCCCAGCGCCTCGGCGGTCTGGGCCAGGACGTCGGAGGCCTGCAACAGGCCCCAGGGGTCGCCCGCCTCGCGCAGGTCGGCCTCGGCCGCGCGGCCCTGGGCCTGCGCCGCCGCCAGGTCGCCCCGCCCGAACGCCGCCAGCGCCAGCAGCACCCGCGCCAGCGCCGCGGTCCAGCGGTCCCCCGCCGCCTCCGCGGCCGCGTGCACGCCGGCGGCCCGCTCGGCGGCCGCCGCCGGATCGCCCAGCCCCTGCCGGGTGAACGCGGAGAACCAGGCCAGTCGCGCCCGCACCCCCGGATCGGAGACCTCGCCCAGGTGCCCGTCCACGTCGTGCCACCGCCCGCCGTCCCCCTCGGGCCGGGCCAACGCCCCCCGCACCGCCCTCGCCCGCGCCCGCAGTTCCCTCACCCCGGCAGCCACACCCACCCTGCCGGACACGGCAGCCCCAGTGGGCACAGCGCTCCCAGCAATATCGGCAACCCCGACAGCACCAGCAGCCCCAGCCATCTCGGCAGTCCCGGCAGGCGCAGCGGCATCACCGGGCGCGAGGGGCACAGCGGTCCCGGTGGGGAGAGCCAGGGCCGTGTCGAGGTCGGTGCGGGACTGGGCGGTGCGGCCGCGCAGGTGGCGGTACCAGGTGAGGGCGAGGGCCAGGCGCAGGGCGGTGGCGGCATCGCCCGTGCGGGCGGCGAACGCAAAAGCGGCACGGAGGTTGGCGTCCTCCCGGTCCAGCAGGGCCAACGCCCCCGCCTGCTCCGGGCCGCGCAGGCGGGTGTCCGCCTCCTCGGCCAGGTCGGCGAAGTAGGCGGCGTGCCGGGCGCGGGCCCGGTCCTCCTCCCCCGGGGCCAGGTGCTCCAGGGCGTAGACCGCGACGGATTCCAGCAGCCGGTAGCGGGTCCCCGCCGAGCGGGTGGATGCCACGACCAGCGACCGGTCCACCAGGGCGCCGACCAGGTCCAGGGGGCAGCCGACCGCCTCGGCGGCGGCCGGGTCGCAGCCGTCGGCGAACACCGCCAGCCGCGACAGCACGGCGCGTTCGGCGGCCGGGAGCGGCTCCCAACTCCAGTC
>NZ_JBJJBV010000160.1:0-22306 GCF_045446735.1 Nocardiopsis protaetiae | reverse complement strand
CCCGCGGCGTTCTCAGCCGAGCCGCGCTCAGGTGAGCCCGCGTCTTCCGATCATCATGGGGAGGGGGAGACGACGGGGAGGCCTTCGGCCTCCGCCGCCTTGGCCAGCCTCACGTCGTACGTGACGAAGCCGGTCAGGGCCGCACCGAGTCCTAGGGCGCAGGCCACGTGCAACGCGTCGAGGGACCGCAGGCGGGTTCCCGGTGCCAGATCGCCCGCCGTGTCGAACACTTGGGCGGGCATATGCAGGTGAGCCGCCCTGGCCAGCCACTCGGCGGCCCTGCCCAGGGTCTCGGGCTGCGCGCCGATCGCGTGCAGAGCCCGGCGGAGTTCGGTGCGGGTCAGATAGGAGGTGATCTGGCGGGCACCGGCTTGGTCGTTCAACCAGCGTTCCAAAGCCTCCGACTCGGCCTCTTCCTTGAAGAGCTTGAGCGCGGCACACGTGTCCAGATAGACGAACCTCACCGGTCCTCTTCCTCACGCAGTTCCAGCAAGGCGTCGGATGCGAGACGGGTACCGGGCGGAGAGGGCTCCCTGCGCATCCCGACGGCTTCCTCCGCCTTGGGCAGGGACTCCAGGTCACGGAGGTCGATGAGCCCGTTGTTCACCGCCCTGGTCAGTGCTTCCTCGGCCGGGTCCGGCGGGACGAGTCGGCCGACGACCTCTCCGTGTCTGGTGATCAGGAAATGCTCGCCTCTGCGCGCGCGGTCGATGACCTCGGCCGTGTTCCGCTGCAGTTCGCGGATGGTGATCTGGTGTTCCATGAGCAGCATCTCCATACGGTGCAGCGTAGAACCGAGGACAACTCCTTGTCTGACATTCTCCCCAATTGGCAGGCGAGCACTCCATTCGCCGGACATCTCGCCCCCGCGGCGTTGGGCGGGGGGCGGGTGTGGGGGCGGCGGGGGTAGGGGTAGTGGTAGGGACCGGAGGTGGTCACGATGGGACGAGAGAAGCTGCGGCGGGGACGGTTGAAGGGGCCGCTGGGGAGCCCGGAGCGTCCGGCGAGCGCGCTGGGGTTCCGGCTGGTGCTGGCGGTGTTCGGGTGCCTGGTGCTGGCGGCGGGCACTGTGGCGGCGCTGGTGCTGGACGCGCCCGTGTGGCTGGTGGTGGTGCTGGGCGCCGGGTTCGCGGCGTCGTGTGTGAACGTCTACTGGGTGGCCCGGCGGCTGCGGTACGAGCGCCCCGGCCGCTGATCACTCCAGGTCGAGGTCGATGGAGATCATCCGGTGGTCGGAGTGCGGCACGTCCGGGTTGGCCGGGTTCGCCGCGGTGAACTCCTCGGTGACGAGGATGTGGTCGATCTCCTGGGGCTCCCCCGCCAGGCTCGGGATGGTGTTGAGGGGCCGTTCGAAGGCGTCGTGCAGACCCGCGTCGGTGAGGATCGACCACGCCGGGTTTCCGGGTTCGATGTTGAGGTCCCCGGCCAGGATGACAGGCCGCCCCTGGGCGCGGGCCTCCTCCACGATGGCCGCCAGGTCCCGGAGCTGGGCGCGGGCGCTCTCGGCGGTGAAGTCGTAGGTCTCCGGCTGCACGTGGGTGGCGATGACGCTGACCTCGGTGCCGCCGTCCCAGCGCACGACGGCCTCCAGCGCCTGGGCGCCGGTCGGCCCGCTGGGGGTGAGGGTGTGCCCGCGCACCTCGGTGACCTCGCGGGAGGTGAGCAGGGCGTCGCCCCACAGCGGCCCGTCGGCGGGCGCCCAGTAGGCGGTCATGCCGAGCTGTTCGGCGGTGAGGGACAGCGCGTCGTGGCCGCCGTTGAGCAGCCACCCGCGGTCGACCTCGCTGAGCACGACGAGGTCGGGCATGTCCCCGTTGAGCAGCGCGATCTGCTCGTGCAGGGCGTAGCGCCCGTCCATGCCGAAGCCCATGCGGACGTTGTAGGCGGCCAGCCGCAGCCCCGTCACGGGTTCGTGGGCGCGCTCGGCCCCGCCGCGGAAGGTCGTGTGCCAGGACGGCACGGCGACGGTGAGGACCAGGGCGAGCGCGGCCGCCCCCGCGGTCAGCCAGGGCCGCCCGGCGCGGGAGGGGACCGGGCCGCGGCCGCTCATCGCGATGGCGAGGGGCACCAGGGCCAGGAACGGCACCACCGCGTTGTCGTAGTACATGTCGTAGGCGGCGTAGAACCCGAAGACCGCGACCGCCAGCAGGAACAGCCCGCCGAACGCCGCCCACCCGGTGGCCGCGCGCGTCGGCCGCCCGGTCCGGTGGACCGCCCACCCGGCGCAGCCGGCCAGCGCGAGCTGGCCGATCGGCAGGGCGGCCAGCGCCCAGCCGGGCCACACCCCGGGGACGCCGCCGATCTGGGTGGGCGACACCGTCAGCACGGCGAGCGCCCCCGCCAGGACCGCGAACGGGGCCGCGGGGTGCCCGGTGGACCAGCGCGGGTCGGCGGCGACCATCACGGACAGGACCGCGGTGGTGGCGACCAGCGCGGCGGCGACCGGCGTCTCCCCGATGACCTCGCCGACGGCCGGGTTGGCGGTGTACAGCCCGGACAGGAACAGCAGCGGTCCCAGGGCGAGCCAGGCCCGGGCGGGCGCCGGCCGGGGCTCGCTGTGGCCCGACCCGTGCCGGTAGGCCCCGATGCCGGCCCAGGCGAACAGGGCGACCTCGACGCCCACCCCGGCCCAGGGCCAGAACCCGTCGCGCCAGACCAGGTCGACGGTGTTGAGCAGGGTGTGGACGACCGCGGTGGCGGCGACGCCGGTGACGACGCCGACCATCACCCCGTGCCCGGTGGCCCGGGGCCGGTCGACGGTGGTCATGGCGCAGGCGGTCAGCCACACGGCGCCGGTGCCCACCAGGAACGACGCCAGGTACAGCTGGGGCGCGCCGCCGTCGGTGGCCTGGAGCGCCAGGCGTCCGACCGCGAGCACGGCGCCCGCGGCCAGCGCGGTGCGCCCGGGGTCCAGGCGCCGGGCCGCGGCGACGAAGGGGACGGGGGCCAGGAACCAGGCCAGCGCGTACAGGCCCATCAGCTCGGCGGGGGTCTCCCCCGCCCGCCCGAACAGGGTGGTGAGCGAGGGCAGGAACACCCGCAGGGCGTCCAGGAACAGCACCGTTCCCACCGCGACGGCGAATCGGTCCCAGCGCATGGTCCTCCCGGGGGTCGGTGCCCGCACAACATGAATGATTCTCACGTCCCGCGGGCGCGCGGACAAGGGGCACGAACGCCCCGATTCCCCCGAAGCCCCCCGGTCATGCCGACCGAGACCGGCCCGCGTCGAAACCGCGACCGATCCCGCGCCTTCCCGTGACCTCGCCGTTCAGGGGCGGCCCGGGCCGAAGAGCGGCCCCGGGCCGGGGGTCTCCCCCGGCCCGGGGGACGCGGGTCAGCGGTTCTCGAAGCCCTCCGGGATCCACGGCCGCCACACGTCCGGGTTGTCGCGCACCCAGATCTCGGCCGCCTCGGTGGGGTCGAGCCCCTGGTCGGCGATCATCCGGGCCACCGCGTTCTGGTCCTCGTTGGTCCACGTCCAGTTGTCCAGGAACTGGTACGCGGGGTCGTTCTCCTCCACGAACCCGGCCCGGAAGATCTTGTTCAGGTCGTAGGCCGGGTAGTCGCACGGCACCGAGTCCAGGTCGGCGTCGCAGCCCTCCTCGTAGGGCGGCAGGTCGATCTTGACCAGGTCCAGCTCCTCCTGGAGCCACTGCGGGTCGTAGAAGTAGAAGAGCACCGGCTCCTCGTTGGCGTACCGCCGCCGCACCTCGGTGATCTGCGCGGGCTCGGACCCGGCGAACACGATCTGCAGGTCCAGGTCGAAGGCGTTGATCATCCCCTGGTCCTGGGTGACGAACCCGGGCGCGCCGCCCAGGAACTCGCCCCGGTCGCCGGTCTCGGCGGTCCGGAAGATGTCGGTGTTCTCCCGTAGCCCCTCCAGCGTGGTGATCTCCGGGTACTCCTCCACCACGTAGGCGGGCACGTACCAGCCGATCACGCCCTCGTTGCCGTTGGAGCCGCCGTCGACCACGGTGCCGTTGCCCTCGGGCCCGTACAGCTCCATGAGGTCCTCGTGGCCCCAGTTCTCCACGATGACGTCGATGACGCCCTGGTCGATGGCCTGCCAGGACGGCTGCTCGTCGACCCGGACCAGCTGCACCTGGTAGTCCATCTCCTCGCGGAGGATGTACGCGAGCACCTCGGCGCTGGCCTCGTAGCCGACCCAGCCGTTGAGCGCCATGCGCACCGTGCCCGGGTCCCGGGCGAGCTGGTCGGTGCGCACCGCGCAGGAGGAGACCAGGGCCACCGCGGTCGCGGCCGCCAGGATGCGGATGAGGGGTCCCCTAGACACGCTGCACCTTCCTTCTTCCCTGGGTGACCCGGTCCAGGAACAGGCCCAGGCACACGATGGCCAGACCCGAGGCCAGACCCAGCCCCAGTTGGTTCTGCGCCAGGCCGAACACCACGTCGAAGCCCAGCGATCCGGCGCCCACCAGCGCTCCCATGACCACCATGGACAGCACGAGGATGAGCCCCTGGTTGACGGCGAGCAGCAGGGAGCCGCGCGCCAGCGGCAGTTCGACCTTGGTCAGCAGCTGCCACCTGGTGGACCCCTGGGAGGCCGCCGCCTCCAGGGAGGCCGGGGACACGCCCCGGATGCCGTCGTTGACCAGGCGGATCACCGGCGGCAGCGCGAAGATGACCGCCGCCACCAGGGCGGGCACCCGCCCGATGCCGAACAGCGCCACCGCCGGGATGAGGTACACGAACGGCGGCAGGGTCTGCATCGCGTCGAGGACGGGCCGCAGGATCGCGGCGAACACGTCGTTGCGCGACATCAGCACCCCGACGACCACGCCCAGCGCGACGGTGAGCACCGACGCCACCAGCACCTGGGACAGCGTGTCCATGGCGTTGCCCCACACCCCGAGCAGGCCGATGACCAGGAACGACCCGGCACAGACCAGGGCGGCGCGCCACCCGGCGAAGATCCGGCCCAGCGCGGTGGCGCACACGACCACCAGCCACCAGGGCGAACCGCCGAGCAGTTCGCTCAGCGGGCCCAGCACCCAGTCCAGGGTCCAGGTGCCCAGCGCCGTGGTGAACGGGCCGACGGTCGCCTGCAACCAGTCCTCGAACGCGTTCACCGGGCCGCTGATGTCGATGGAGAGCTCGCGCGGCCAGCCCTCCACCCCCAGCAGCCGGGCCGCGGTCACGGTGACGATGAAGACGATGAGGTCGACCCCCAGCAGCGGCAGCCGGTACCTCTCGGGGATCCTGGAGACCCCGCCCGTCTCGTGCCCGACGGCGCCGGTCACCCGGTCCATGGCGATGGCGAGCATGACGATCGCCAGCCCGGCCTGGAGCGCCTGCCCCACGTTGACCTTGGACAGCGCCTGGTAGATGGCGTCGCCCAGGCCGCCCGCGCCGATGACCGACGCGATGACGACCATGGACACGGCCAGCATGATGGTCTGGTTGACGCCCAGCAGGATGGTGCGCCGGGCGGAGGGCAGCTGCACCTTGGCGAGGATCTGCCAGGGCGTGGACCCCAGCGAGGTGGTCGCCTCGATGGCGCCCCTGGGCACCTCGCGGATGGCCAGCGCGGTGATGCGCACCGCGGGCGGGATCGCGTAGACCGCGGTGACCACGGCCGCCGCCGGGTCGCCGATGCCGAACAGCAGCACGAACGGCAGCAGGTACGCGAACGCGGGCATGATCTGCATGAAGTCCAGCACCGGCCGGATGGCGCGGTGGAACCGGTCGCTGCGCCCGGCCAGGACGCCCAGCGGGATGCCGAACAGCAGGGCGATGGACACCGAGGTGATGATGAGCGCCAGCGTCCGCATCGACTCGTCCCACAGCCCGGTGAGGGCGAACACCGCGAAGGTGCCCAGGACCAGCAGCGCGATCCGCCACCCGGCCACCCGCCAGGCGACGATCGTGCCGAGCACGACCACCCCGGGCCAGGTCAGGAACTCCAGGAACCGGTTGATCAGCACGACGGCCGACCCCAGCCCCACCGAGATGTAGTTGAAGAAGTACAGGAACAGCGGGCTGTCGTTGCGGTTGACGACGATCCACGCGTAGATCCCGTCCAGCCACGCCATGAAGCCCTGGCCGGGGCCGGTCGGGAAGCCGGGTCCGCCGCCCCAGGCCAGGCGGGCCGCCCAGTAGCCGGCCACCAGGACGGCGGCGGTCGCCGCCGCCCACGTCCACGGGGAGCGCAGGGCCGCGGACGGGTCCCGGCGCGCCGTCCGGGGCCGGTCCTCGCGTTCGCGGTACACCGGGTCGGATCCGCCGGGCCCTCCGGCCGGGGTCGTCACGGCCATGTCAGCCACCCGCCCCGGTCGGTGCGGGACCCCCGTGCCCCTCGGGGTCGGCGCCGGCCGGGGGCCGCGGTGCATCCGCGGACCGGTCCGGGTCGCCCTCCCCCAGCCGGTTGGGCCCCTCGTCGCCGGAGTCGCCCACCAGGTTGTCGGAGCCGTGGTCGACGAGGTCCTCGGACAGCTCCCCCACCGTCTCCTCCTCGATGGCGGCGGCCACGGAGGCGTCGGCCAGCTGGTCCTCGGCGATGGCCCGCAGCACGTCGTCGCGGCCCACGTAGCCGAGCAGCGTCCCGTTCTCCACCACCCGCACCGGGGCGGTGCTGGCGGCCAGCATCGGCAGCACCTGCGCCAGGACGGTGCCGGGTTCGGTCACCGGCCCGTCCGTGCTCTCCTCGGGGAAGGCGTCGCGCACCAGCCACCGGGCGGTGAGCACGGTGGTGCGGGCGACGTCGGAGGTGAAGTCGGCGACGTACGCGTTGGCGGGCCGCCCCACCACCTCCTCGGGGGTGCCCACCTGGACGAGTTCGCCGTCGCGCATGATGGCGATGCGGTCGCCCAGTTTGAGCGCCTCCTGGAGGTCGTGGGTGATGAACACCGAGGTCTTGGCCAGCTCGCGCTGCAACCGGATGACCTCCTGCTGCATGTCGCGGCGGATCAGCGGGTCCAGGGCGCTGAACGGCTCGTCGAACAGCAGCACCTCGGGGTCGACGGCCAGCGCGCGGGCCAGGCCGACGCGCTGCTGCATGCCGCCGGACAGCTCGCCCGGCCGGGAGTCCTCGTAGCCCGACAGGCCGACCATGTCGATCATCTGCTGGGCCCGCTCGTAGCGTTCGGGGCGCGCCATGCCGCGCACCTCCAGGCCGTAGGCGACGTTGTCGATGATCTTGCGGTTGGGCAGCAGCCCGAAGTGCTGGAAGACCATGGCGATCTTGTGGCGGCGCAGTTCGCGCAGCCGCTGCGGGGTGGCCTCGCCGATGTCCTCGCCGTCGAGCAGGACCTGCCCGGAGGTGGGTTCGATGAGGCGGGTCAGGCAGCGGATGAGCGTGGACTTGCCGGAGCCGGACAGGCCCATGACCACGAAGATCTCGCCGGGGCGGACGTCGAAGGAGACGTCGCGCACCGCGACGGTGCAGCCGGTCTCGTCCTTGATCCGGTCGCGGTCGGCCCGCTCCAGGTCGGTGCCGATGACGCTGTCGGCGTTCTTTCCGAAGATCTTCCACAGGTTGCGGACGGAGAACGTGACGTTCCGGGTGTCGCCCGGCGGCGTGGCGGGTTCGGTCGTCGGGGCGCTCATCGGGTCTCCTCGCGGTGGTCCTCGCGCACCAGGTCGGCGGCGCGTTCGCCCAGGGCCAGGACCATGACCATGGGGTTGGGGGTGGGCAGGGTCGGGAACACGGACGCGTCGGCGATCCGCAGCCCGCGCAGGCCCCGGACCCGCAGCCGCGGGTCGACCACGGCCAGCGGGTCGTCGGCGGCGCCCATCCTGCACGTGCCCGCGGGGTGGTAGACGGTGTGGGCGGCGCGGCGCCCGTACTCCGACAGCTCCTCGTCGGTCCGTACCCCGGGCCCGGGGGCGACCTCGGCCTCGATCCAGGAGCGGAACGGTTCGGCCTCGGCCACCCGGCGGGCGATCCTGATGCCGTCGACGATGGTCTGCTCGTCGTAGCCGTCGGGGTCGGTGAAGTACCGGAAGTCCAGGGCGGGTTTGTCCTCGGGGTCGGCGCTGGTGAGGTAGAGCCGGCCGCGCGAGCGCGAGCGCGGGATGTTCGGCGTCATGCAGACCGCGTACCCGTCGGGCGGGGAGTCGTAGCCCAGCCGCTTCGTGTTGTCGTCGAAGGGGATCTGGTAGATGTGGAACATCAGGTCCGGGCGCGGGTCGGAGTCGTCGCGCCGGACGAACAGGGCGGCGTCGGAGTGCATCACCGTGTTCTGCGGGACCGGCCTGGTCGTCTTCCACATGATGATCGACTCGGGGTGGTCGAGCAGGTTCTCGCCCACGCCGGGCAGGTCGTGCCGGGGCTCCACCCCGACCTCGCGCAGGTGCTCGGCGCCGCCGATCCCCGAGAGCAGCAGCAGCCGGGGCGTGTCGATCGCGCCCGCGCTGAGGATCACCTCGCGCCGCGCCGACACCGAGATGCGGGCCCCGTCCTTGTCCGTCGCCTCCACCCCGGTGGCGCGGTCGCCGTCCAGGACGACCCGGTCCACCCAGGTCTCCAACAGCACGGTGAGGTTGTCGCGGACGTCCATGATCGGGTGCAGGTAGGCGACCGAGGCCGACGACCGGTACCCGGTGTAGGGGTCGTAGGCGATGGACAGGAACCCGGTGCCCTCGGCGAACCCGCCGCCGTGCGAGGTCAGGGCGTTGAAGTCCTCGACGACCGGGACGCCGGTCGCCTTGGCCGCCGACTCCACCCAGTCGCGGACCATGGTGTTGCGGTCCTTGTCGGCGACCGGGACGATGTTGCACTTGATCCGGTCGGCGTAGGACTGGACGGTGGCGTTGTCCCAGCCCTCGGCCCCGGCGGCCACCCAGTCGTCGAGGTCCTCGGCGAAGGGCCGGAAGCTGATGAGCGTGTTGTGGGAGGAGCAGCCGCCCAGCACGCGGGCCCGGGAGTGCAGGATGTGCGAGTTGCCGCGCGGCTGCTCGGTGGTCGTGTACTTGAGGTCGAGGTCGCCGTCGAGGACGCTCAACCAGTCGCGCAGGCGGAGCACGTGCTCCAGGTCCCGGTCGTCGGGCCCGCCCTCGATCAGGCAGACGGTGGTGGCGGGGTCCTCGGTGAGCCGGTCGGCGAGCACCGACCCCGCGGTGCCACCTCCGACGATCACGTAGTCGTAGGTGAGGTCGTGGGACACGGCCTGGTTCCTCTCGTTGTCCAATCCGGGGGATGCCGGGAGATCGATCCGTGTCAGCCGAACCAGCGCTGCGGCTCGGGTGCCAGGTTGCGGTAGATGTGCTTGGCCTCCCGGTACTCGGCTAGCCCGGACGGGCCGAGTTCGCGGCCGATGCCGCTGCGGCCGAACCCGCCCCACTCGGCGCCGGGGAAGTAGGGGCCGTAGTCGTTGATCCACACGGTGCCGTGGCGCAGGGCCGCGGCCACGCGCTCGCCGCGGGCGGTGTCGTCGGTCCAGACGCCGCCGGAGAGGCCGTAGTCGGTGTCGTTGCCCAGGGTGATGGCCTCCTCCTCGGTGCGGAAGCGCTCGACGGTGACGACCGGGCCGAACACCTCGGTCCGGACGATGTCCATGGAGCGGTCGCAGTCGACGAACACGGTGGGCCGGTAGAAGTAGCCGTCCTGGAGACCGGGGTCGTCGGGGCGCCTGCCGCCCGCGATGATCCGGGCGCCCTCCTCGACGCCGCGGGCCACGGCGGCCTCGACCTTGGCGCGGTGCTGCTCCGACACCAGCGGGCCGCAGCGCACCCCCTCGTCCTGGCCGCGGCCGATGCGGATGGCGTCGGCGCGGCGGGCCAGCTCGGTGGTGAAGGCGTCGTGGACGTCCTCGTGCACGATGAGCCGGGCCCCGGCCGAGCAGACCTGGCCGGAGTGGAAGAACGCGGCGGCCAGCGCGTAGTCCACGGCGGTGTCCAGGTCCACGTCCGGGAAGATGATGTTGGGGTTCTTGCCGCCCAGCTCCAGCGCGATCTTCTTGACCGTGGGCGCGGCGGCGGCCATGATCCGCCGCCCGGTGGCCAGGCCGCCGGTGAAGGACACCAGGTCCACGCCGGGGTGGTCGGACAGGGGCGCGCCCGCCTCGGGGCCGCTGCCGGTGACCAGGTTGACGACGCCGGCGGGGACGCCCGCCTCCACCAGCAGCTCCATGAGTTTGAGGCTGGTGACGGGGGTGACCTCGGTGGGTTTGACCACGCAGGTGTTCCCGGCGGCCAGGGCCGGGGCGAGCTTCCAGGAGAGCTGGAGCAGCGGGTAGTTCCACGGGGTGATGAGGCCGCAGACGCCGACGGGCTCGTACACGATCCTGCTCTGCACGCCCTCGGGCGCGGACACCAGGCGGCCGGTGTCCTTGTCGGCCAGGCCCGCGTAGTAGCGGAAGACCTCGGTGACGTCGTCGACGTCGATGCCGCCCTCCTCCACCGTCTTGCCGGTGTCGAGGGACTCCTCCAGGGCGATCTCGGCGCGGTCCCGCTGGAGGAGGTCGGCGACGCGCTCCAGCAGGCGGGCGCGTTCGCCCGCCGTGGTGCGGCGCCACGGGCCGGCGAAGGCGCGTTCGGCGGCGGCGATCGCGGCCTCGGTGTCGGCCCGGCCGCCCTCGCTGACGACGGTCAGCACGGAGGCGTCGGCGGGGTCGATGATCTCCCGCACCCGGCCGTCGAGGGCGGGCCGCCACTCGCCGTCGATGTGGATGCTGGTGGCGCGGGTCGAGCCCGGGGGCGCCAGGTAGGGCGCCGCCGGGAGGGTGTCGTGGCGTTCTTTCACGGGCCCGGTGTGCCCTCGTCCGCTGGTCACAAACAACCTCTCCTCATAGGGCACTTGCGTCACAACGCCCACACACCGGGCCTGATCAGCGCAAATGCCCGAGAAAGGCGTTGTCGGCCGTGGTCCGCATCACGCGACCTCAGGCGTAAAAGACCACGCCCGCGGGGGTCTGCGGTGGAGCCCACGCCCGGACCTGGGGAATACCGGGAAGAGTCTTTGACGTACATTTAGGTGTACCTAAGTGGTTCGCCCGGTCTGCGGGCGTCCGGCACCGACGGCCCGCCCCCGGGTCCCGACCGCGCACCCTTGAGGAAATCACCAGATGTTGTTGGAGCAGGAACGACGGGACGTCTGCCTGACCGCCCGCACGCTCGCCGCCCTCCCCGGTATCGCCCCCGGTGAATCCGCCACCCTCAGCGTCCGCAGCGGGGACCTGGTCGTCGTCACCCCGCACGGGGTCCCCCTGGACCAGGTCCAGCCCGCCGACTGCCCGGTGATGTCGCTGGACGACCGGATGCTGGAGGGCCGCCGCGACCCGGCGGCCGAGACCACCCTGCACATGGCCGTGCACCGGCAGGCCGCCGACCACGGGCGGGAGGCCACCGCCCTGGTCAACGCGTTCACCGCCGACACCGTCGCCGTGTCCTCGGTGCTGGTCGAGCTGCCGCCGATCCACCACCGCGCCGCCGCCCTGGGCGGGGCGATCGCGGTCACCCCCTACACCACCTACGGCAGCGGCGACATCGCCGACCAGGCGGTCAAGGCCCTCAAGGGCCGCGACGCCGCGCTGCTGGCCGACCACGGCGGGGTCGCCCTGGGCCGGGGCCTGGAGCACGCCCTGGAGAACCTGCGCCTGCTCGACTGGCTGTGCGCCGCCTACCTGCGCGCCCGTCAGCTGGGCGAGCCGCGCGTCCTCTCCGAGGACGAGCTCGCCGCCGTCTCCCACCGCGACACCTACGGCTGGGCCGGCCCCGACATCTGGTGACCGGCCGCCGGTGACCTGCCGCCGTCCCGCCTACTCGTCCTCGTCGTCGGGGACCTCGTCGGGGCGGGTCCAGGCCAGGTAGCAGGCGGGGAACGCGGCGTGGGCCATCGCGGTGACCACCACCAGCGGCGCCAGCACGGCCAGCGGCAGCTCGGCGTCCATGTCGCTTCCGGGCGCCGCCGTGGCGAACCCCGCGGCCACAGCAATGAGCAGGGTCGTCAGCACGGCCGTCACGTGGTGGCCGAGCCGGGTGGCCCGGTCCATCTCCGCCCGCTGGAACTCGTCCAGCCCGTGGTAGCCCGCCACCCAGCGGGCGGCCAGGTTGATGTGGGTGGAGATCACCGCGCTCACGACCAGCAGGGCGACGAACCCGAACGTCCAGCCCAGCGACCACGGGATGTCGACGACCAGGGGCAGGGCGAGGACCACCGCCGCCGCCAGGGTGACGGCGACGAACACGGCCACCGCGGCGCGGCGGCGCGCTCGCGCCGCCCAGAACGCCCGCCGCCGCGGGTTCTCGATCATGGCGCGGATGCGCTCCTGGGTGCGGTCGTTCGGCTGTCCGATGAACATGGCGATCCTTCGTGGTGGTGCGGGCGGGTGCGGCGGCTCAGCCGCCGATGCGGGGGAAGGGCTCGGTGGAGAACACGACCTCCACCGGGACCTCGAAGTAGTGGGCGATCCGCAGGGCCAGGTGGAGGCTGGGGCTGTACTCGCCCCGCTCCAGGTAGCCGACGGTCTGGTAGTGCACCCCGAGGGCCT
The DNA here is from genome assembly GCF_045446735.1 of Nocardiopsis protaetiae. NCBI lineage: Bacteria > Bacillati > Actinomycetota > Actinomycetes > Streptosporangiales > Nocardiopsidaceae > Nocardiopsis > Nocardiopsis protaetiae. The sequence goes on along the minus strand of NZ_JBJJBV010000160.1, from coordinate 9,857 downwards.
CGGCGAGCTGGCGCCGGGAGACGTCGCGCTCCGCCCGCAGCATCGCGATGCGGTTGTAGATGGCCTCGGCGTTCCCGGCCTTCTTCTTCTCAGTAGGCACGCTGCATCGCTTTCTCCCGGGCCTGCTGGACCCTCGATCCCGACGTCTTGCGGGTCATCCGGCGCAGCACCCGCTGCGCCACCGCGAACCCGACCACCGCCCACAGTGCCAGAACCCCGGCGACCTGCGGCAGCTGCCAGGACCCCGCGAGCTCGGCGGCGGCGTGGGCCTCGGGGAGCAGCGCGGCGCGCACGCCCAGGCCGGACCAGTAGACGGGGAAGGCCTGGGCGACCGTCTGCAACCAGGAGGGCAGCACCGAGATCGGGAACATGACCCCGGACATCATGGTCAGCCCCATCACCGGGAGCATGATCAGGCCGACTCCGGTGCGCGGGTTGCTCAGGGTGGCGCCGATGACCGCACCGAGCGGGGCCAGCGCGACCAGGGAGAGCACCGACACCCAGACCAGGGTGAACATCCCGGTCAGGCCCTGGACCGCGAACCCGTCGACCATGACCAGGCCGGGCGCCAGCATCAGGGCCAGGGCCGCCGCGGCCATGGTGACCAGGTGCCAGGTCTTGCCGACCGCGTAGCCGACCATCCCACCGGGGGCGACGCGGGCGCGCAGCAGGGTGCCGTCCTCGCGTTCGCTGCCGATGAGCTGGGCGACCGTGGCGGTGGCGAACATGAGCAGCAGCATCGTCGTCCCGCCGGCCATCATCATCGCGGCGACCGGGGTGTCGGAGTCGCCGACGGTGTCGTCCCCGACGAACAGCGTCAGGGCGATGAAGACCAGGGGCATGGCGAGGTAGCCGCCGACGACCTCGCCCGGGCTGGAGAACGAGTTCTTGAACTCGGTCCAGCCGCGCGAGAAGCCTGCGCGGACGGAGTTGAGGACGGGGTTCATCGGATCTCCTCGGCGAACTCGGCGGCGGCGCGCTCGGCGTCGCCGGACTCGGAGCGCTGGACCAGGTCGAGGTAGACCTCCTCCAGCGAGGGGCGCAGCACCTTGAGGTCGGTGACCGCGTCACCGTGCACCCGGTACAGCTCGGCGACGTGCCGGGCCGGGTTGTCGGTGGCGTGCACGTGGCGGGCGCCGTCGACCGTCCAGGTGACCTCGCTCTGCATGCCGACCAGGGAGGACAGCCGGTCCGCGCTGCCGTCGGCGACGATGCGCCCGCCCGCGAGGATGAGGACGCGGTCGGCGAGCTTCTCCGCCTCGGCCAGGTCGTGGGTGGTGAGCAGGATGGTGGTGTCGTCCTCGTCGGCGAGCCGGTGCACGAGTTCGTGGAAGTCGCGGCGGGCCCGGGGGTCCAGCCCGGTGGTGGGCTCGTCGAGGAAGAGCAGCTCGGGGCGGCCGACCAGGCCCAGGGCGACGTCGACGCGGCGGCGCTGGCCGCCGGAGAGGGTGCGCAGCCGCTTGTGGGCGTGCTCGGTCAGGCCCAGGGAGGCCAGCAGCTCGTCGGTGTCGTAGGGGCGGGGGCGGCCGGGCTCGGAGTAGGGGGCGTGGAAGCGGCCGAAGTGGTCGACCAGGTCGCGGACCTTCCAGGCGGCGTGGTCGCGCCAGGACTGCATGACCACGCCGATCCGGGCCCGCCAGCGCTCGTCGCCGCGGGCGGGGTCGGTGCCCAGTACCTCGACCTCGCCGGCGGAGCGGGCCCGGAAGCCCTCCAGGATCTCGATGGTGGTGGTCTTGCCGGCGCCGTTGGGGCCGAGGAGGGCGACGACCTCGCCGCGGCGGGCGGTCAGGTCGACGCCGCGCAGGACCTCGGTCGTCCCGTAGTTCATGCGCAGGCCCCGAACGGTGATCGCGGCCTGCCCGGGCGTACCGTCCGCCACCTCCCGGGCCACCGAACGTGCTCGGACCTCCGTCATGGCCGCACCTCCTTTGTCGTCTCTCTACTGCGCTTGATAGTACATGTACTACATTCAACAGAACAAGCGCTACACATCGACGCAGGGCTGATACGGCCTGCCGCAGGTGGACTATCCCCGGAGAAAACGCAGCTCGGCACGGGGCATGGCCGCATCCGGACAGCCCGCGGAAATCCTTCCGGCCCCCGTGTCGGTACCCCCTGGACCCGGAAACCGGGTACGGATACTCAGGAAGGGCGCCACCCCGAGGCGCCACACTGGTGCCGACGACCGCAGACCCCGCTGGGAGGCCCCCGAGATGCGCTGCAGCTACATCCGTCTACTCGTCGACGACTACGAGGCCTGCTTCCGCTTCTACTCCGACGTGCTCAAACTCCCCGTGCTGCGCGGCGACGAGCACAGCCGCTACGCCGAGTTCGACGTGGACTCGACCACCCGCCTGGCGCTCAACCAGCGCGAGGTCATGGCCGAGGCACTGGAGACCGACACCGCCGACCCCGAGCTGCCCCACCAGGACCGGATGGCCGTGGTGTTCGAGGTCGACGACGTGGACGCCACCGCCGCCCGGCTGGTCGCCGACGGGGCGCGCCAGGTGATGGCGCCGCGCGACTGGACGGCCTGGGGGATCCGCGCCGCCCACTTCCGCGACCCGGACGGCTACCTGCTGGAGATCAGCAGCCCGCTCATCTGAGGCACGGGGGGATCACGGGGCCACGTGCTCCACCAGCAGCTCGTTGACCCGGTCCGCCCGCTCCACACCGAGCAGGTGCGCGGCGCCCGTGACGACGTCGAACCGGGAGTCGGAGATACCGTCGGCGAGCCTGCGGCCGTGCCCGGGCGGCAGCAGCGGATCGTGCGCGGCCGACACGACCAGGGCGGGCACCCGCACGCCCGCGACCAGGTGCCGCTGGTCCATCGTGTGCACCGCGTCGCACATCGACGCGAACGTGGCGGCGTCGACCCGGCCCAGCTCCCCGGTGAAGCGCTCCACCACGTCGGGACGCTCCCCGACCAGGTCGGGGGTGAACCAGGGCAGCGACACGTCGGCCAGCACCGATTCCATCCCGGCCTCGCGCACCCGGTCGGCCAGGCGGCTCCACTTGTGCGCGGGGGGCGTGCGCGGCGCCGCGGCCAGCAGGGCGATCCGCTCCAGGGTGCGCGGCGAGTTGGCGGCGATCCACACCACCAGCGAGGCGGCGAACCCGGCGCCCACCGCCGACACCCGGGTCAGCTCCAGCCTCTCCAGCAGCGCCAGCACGTCCAGGGCGAGGTCCTCGACCCCGCACGAGCCGCCCGCGGCCGGCGAGGAGCCGTGGCCGCGGTGGTTGATCCGCAGGACCCGGCGGTTGCGGGTCAGCTCGGGCATCTGCGGCTCCCACACCGACAGGGTGGTGCCGAACGGTGGGACGAGCAGCACGACGGGCGCGTGCCGCGGTCCGTCGATCCGGTACTGGAGCGGAATGGTCATGAAGGCCTCCGAGTCGCCAGAACGCCAGGGTATCCGCAAGCGCCGAGATCCCACTCACATTCGCCGCCAGTGGAGGACAGAACCTGACCTCCACGCTTTCTAGGGTGGTACCACCGAGACGGCGACACGGAAGGCGGCCATGATGGCGACGATCACGGACACCGAGCGCACCTCCCTCCTCAAGGCGCTCGCGGACCAGCGCGGATTCCTCCGGTACGCGGTCCGGGGGCTGGACGACGACCAGGCCACCCGGCGCACCACCGACAGCGAGCTCACCCTGGCGGGCCTGGTCAAGCACGTGATGCAGATGGAGGAGAACTGGATCCGGTTCGCCCAGGACGGCCCGCCCGCCGAGCCGGTCGACTACACCGACCCGGCCACCTGGGAGAAGCAGGACGAGAGCTTCCGCCTGCTGGACGGCGAGACCCTGGAGGGCACCCTCGCCCGCTACGACCTCGTCGCGGCCGCGACCGAGGAGTACGTCCTCTCCCTGCCCGACCTGGAGGGGAGCCACCCACTCCCGGAGGCCCCGTGGTTCGAGCCGGGCGCCGTCTGGTCGGTCCGCGACGTGCTCCTGCACATCCTCCGCGAGACCGCCCAGCACTGCGGCCACGCCGACATCATCCGCGAGTCCTTCGACGGCCAGAAGACCATGGGCTGACCCGCCATCATGGTGGCGGCGGCACCCGCCGCCGCCACCGCGCGGAGGCGGACATGTCCCCGACCCGGATCGACATCGACGACGAGGTGCTCCGAGAGGCCATGAGGCTCTCCGGGGCGGACACCGAGGACGAGGTCGTCGACCCGGCCCTGCGGGAGTACACCGCACGCCACCGCCGCACCACCCGGCACCACCGCACCGCGGACCTGGAGCACTTCGCCGCCCTGGCCCGCGACTGGGACCACGAGGGATGGCAGAGGACGCGCGGCAAGGGCTGACCTCTGCCCGCGCCGCCTCGGTCCGGACGTCGTGCCCGAGGTCCTCGAAAAGGTCCTGCTCCTGGAGCAGGACCCGCAAGCCGGATACCCTCCGGGCGGAGAGCTCACGGGGTTCCGCAAGCCGATCGTCGGCCGCGACACCTGGCGCGCGGTCCACCGGGTGACCGGGGACAAGAACGTGGAGATCTGCGAAGTCCGGGCGGTCGGCGGTGACACCCCGCGCACGCGAACGGGGTGCGCCCGAAGGCGCACCCCGCCGCAAAAGGCGGCGAGGGCCGCTTCCGCATCCCCCCTCAAAGTACGGAAGCGTCCCTCGCCTGGGAAACGGCCTGCGACTCCTCCCCCCTGGAGTCGCGGCCTGTAAGGTCCGCACGCGGGCGGCTCGGTGCGCTCGGTGCCCCTGGGGCTCCGGAGCGACTTTGTCGTTCCGCGTTGATAGAGACACTACCCACCCCGACCTCGGTAGACAACCCTCAGTCACGAGAACTTACTTAAAGTGATCGCCATTCCTGCGTCGATACCAGCCCAAGGCACCGTGGGCAGTGTCAACCCGGGGTCATGACCGACCCCTCCGGAGGCGCACATAGCCTGGTCGGGTGAGATCACCGCTGCTCAGTCCCCGATGGCTCGGCATCCACCTCGGCATCCTCCTGGTCGCCGTGGTGTGCGTCGCCGGTACCGCCTGGCAGTTCGTCCGCGCCTTCGAGCCGGACCGCGAGGTCATCACCAACCCGGTGGAGGACCTCGCCGCCGCCGTGCCGCTGGAGGGCCTGCTCGAACCCGGCGAGTACATGCACCCGGACACCTTCGCCAACACGGCGGTCACCGTCACCGGCCGCTACGCCCCCGAGGACACGCTGCTGGTGCCGAGCGCCCGGGACGGCGTCCGCGGCCACGACGTCATCCTGCCGCTGGTCACCGCCGACGGCGACGCCGTCACCGTCGACCGCGGCTGGATCCCCGAGGGCGGCGAGGTCCCCGAGGTCACCGGTGACGAGATCACCGTCACCGGCTGGCTGCTGCCGCCGGTCTCCGACGGCGGGTTCACCCCGGTCGCCACCGAGGACGGGACGATCGAGCGGATCGCCACGTCGCTGCTGGTCAACGAGTGGGACCACCCCCTCTACGAGGGGTACGTCATCCTGCCCGAGGGCGACCCCGCGGCCGAGGGCCTCACCCCGGTACCGCCGCCCGAGCCGCCCACCGGGTTCACGGTCAACTGGCGCAGCCTGAGCTACACCGTCCAGTGGGCGATGTTCGGCGTCTCCGCCCTGGTGTTCTGGGTCCTGCTGATGCGGCGTGAGCTGGCGGACGCCCGGGAGGCCCGGAACGCACAGGAGGCCCCCTCCGAGTCGGAGGAGGCCCCGGGTCCGGGCGCCCGGCCGGGCGAGGATCAGCCGGCGGCCGCGGGCTCCTGAGCGGCCGGGGCGGCGGCCGCCTCCTTGGCCTTCTCCGTCTTGACCACCCGGTGCTCGACCACGAAGCCGAGGATCGGGACGGTCCCGGCCAGCACCACCCCGAGCGTCTTGGGCGCGCTCCAGCGGCGGTCCAGGGCGACCCACAGCACCACCAGCACGTACACCATGTAGATGTAGCCGTGCGGCATGGCGATGAACAGCATCAGCGGCGACTCAGGCCCGAACCACTGCTCCAGCCCGAACGGCGCCGGCATCAGGGAGAACCGCGCGGTCTCCCCGATGAGGTACTTGGCGGGCATGGCCACGAAGGTCAGGCCCAGCAGGAAGACACCGGTCACATAGGCCAGCACCCGGTACAACCCCAACGACACACGGCTCTTGTCCACCGTTGCTTCCACCCACTCAGACGACGCGCACCCCGCGAAGTTCCGGGGTCCTTTTCCGAGGCTAAACGCTGTCCGGAACCGGCCGTCCCCGGGGTGGCGCGTGCCGTCCCCCACATCCGCCGCCCCTCACACGGCGGTACCCCCGTATCGCGCGGTGCCCCTCGACACCGCGCGCGGGCTCACTTCTTGGCGACGCGGTCGGGGCTCGCCCACCGGCCGTCCGACTTGGCGGTCCAGGCCCGCGGGATCATCTTGAGCGTGATGAACGCGTCCACCACCCGGATCGGGAAGAAGAGCAGCCCGTACACGAGGTACGACGGCCGCCGCCGGACCGCGGTCATCACACAGGTGAGCATGTAGTCGGGGATGAGCAGCCCCATCGCCAGCGCCGTCAGCGGCAGGAACGCCGAGACCGCGGTGAACGACGTCCCCACGAAGGGCACCGCGACGAACGCCTCCCCGGCGAGCGTGCCCACCAGGACGAACCCGGCGATGAGCGTGGTCAGCAGCAGGATGACCGAGACCACCACGACCTCAAGGATGTACAGCCCGAGGAACACCCAGAACGTGCTGGGCCAGATGCCGTGCCTGCGCACCGTCTGCCAGAACCCCAGCGTCCAGCGCCCCACCTGCTTGCGGTAGTCCGAGAACGTGAACGGGTCCTGGCTGTAGGCCTTGGTGTCGGGCCGCATCGAGATCCGCCCCAGGCGCTTGTGCTGCACCTCGAACGTCATGTTGAAGTCCTCGATGACCAGCCCCTTGGGGTTGATCTCGACCTCCCGCAGCGCCTCGCTGCGGTACACGCTGGCGAAGCCCGGGACGATGAACGACGCGTTGGTCCCGCGCCAGGTCTGCCCGAACCGCATGAAGTACTGGAGCATGAAGTACAGGCGGTCGCGGTAGGCGGAGATCATCCGCCCGACGAACGTCCGCTCGTGCGGCTTCCACTCCGACACCACGAACCCGGCGACGGCGGCGACCTTGGGGTCGCGCAGCTGGCGCCGCACCCCGTCCACGTACCCCTCGTCGAGTTCGGTGTCGGCGTCGAGGATGAGCACGGCGTCGTAGTTCTCGGTGAGCGCGAACTCCTCGATGACCGCCTCGATGGCCCCGGCCTTGCCGCGGTTGGTGAGCAGTTCCAGGACGTTGACGCCGGTCTTGGCGGCGATCTCCGCGGTGGAGTCCTTGGAGGAGTCCGACACGACGTAGATGTCCCACCGGGGGAACAGGCCCAGGGCGGAGCCGATGGCCCCGTGGATGACCGGTTCCTCGTTGTGGGCGGGGATGACCACGGCGATGGTGGCGTCCCGGGGGTCCTCCCCGTCCCGGGTGGCCACGGCGCTCCCAGGTTCGGAAACACCGGCGGAAGCACCGCCCCCGCCGGCACCGGCGCCGACGAGGACGCGCTCGCGGGAGCGGACGGCGCGACGGTCGTCGGCCGTGGTGTCGCGCCGCAGCACGGCGCGCACGGAGTCGTCGCCCAGGCGCAGCAGCCCGACGACGGTCCAGAGCAGAAGGTTGGCGCCGAAGGCCAGCCACAGGAACACGTACCCGATAGGGCCGAGTCCGGCCGCGGCGGCCATGTCGGTCGCGAAGTCGAACCAGAGTATGAAGAGCGCGGCGGCAAGTGCCAGGGCGATCAGCCCGATCAGCAGGCCGCCGACGAAACGCACGATACGCACAGCCTTGGGACCCCTCCCGAAAGTCAGCGGTTTCGGACCGACATTAACCCGCTAAGTCGGCGTTAGGTTGACGCCCTGCCACCTGGAGGGGTTCACCCGAGTTCGCGTCCTATGTAGGCCACGGAAATCGTATACACGGGCTTGCGTGAAGTGGTACCCATTAGAAGATATTTGGGAACGGGGACCGAGGGCGCACGCGCCGTCGGTTTATCCCCGGACGGCCCCGATCCGTCGGGGCCCCCGTGATCCGAAACGGACGGAGACAAGGAGAGTGCCCGGAGTGATCGGCGAGCCTGCTTCCCCTTCACCCGATCCCGCTCCGGCCGATTCGGATCGAGGGCCCGACGCCGACCTTCTGACCGGCCCGGACTCCTCTCCGGACCACCGTGTCCGGGTGGCGATCCACCAGCCGCACTACCTGCCGTGGCTGGGGATGGTCGACAAGCTCGACCGCTGCGACCGTTTCGTCGTCCTCGATACGGTCCAGTTCGAACGCCGGGGATGGCAAAACCGGAACTATGTGGCCGGACGTGGCCGTCCGGTGCTATTGACAGTTCCGGTGACCCAAGGCAGTCGAGACGACCTCATTCTGGACAAAGAGATTGACAACACTCAGAAATGGAGGACCAAGCACCACAAGGCATTGGCAGAGCACTGTTACTCCAAGACGCCCTACTGGAACGATTACAAGGAAGAAATCGCCCACCTGTACGAGACCGAGTGGGACAACCTCGCGGACCTGGCCATCGCCACGATGCGGATGGTGATGCGCGGATTCGGCATCGACACGCCGATCCTGCGCGCGAGCGAGATCGGTGACTTCCCCGGCCACAAGAGCGAACTGCTGGCCCAGATCTGTACCAAGGCCGGAGCGGACATCCTGCTGTCCGGCGACGGGGCCCGGGACTACCTCGACCCGCAGATCCTGCTGCGTTACGGGATCGACGTCGAGTGGCAGGGGTTCCGGCACCCGGTCTACCGCCAGCACCAGCGGGAGGCCGAGGACTTCGCTCCCCGACTGTCGGCGCTCGACCTGCTGCTCAACGCGGGTCCCGACGCCCTGGAGATCCTCCGTCGGGCGAGAACACAGAGCTGATCTCACACGGGCCGATCTCCCCGTGGCGGCACCGCGGCCGCCTGTCCACCCGGGGCCCCACCGCCGCACCTCTCGCGGGCGCGTGCCCCCAACACTCGGTAAAGGACGGGAAACCAGCATGACGACGGACTGGTCCCAGGAACGCATCCTGGTCTTCGCACCCCACCCGGACGACGAGACGCTCGGCTGCGGCGGCCTCATGAGCAAGGCCAAGGCCGAAGGCGCCGAGGTCTTCGTGCAGTTCATGACCGTCGGGGACACCGCAGACCAGTCGCCGAAGGGCTTCTCCACCGCGGAGGAGCGCTACGCGGAGATCAAGAAGGTCGCCGACCACTTCGACTGGGACGACTGGCACATGGCGCTGCCCGGCGACGAGTACCACCTGAGACTGGACGCCGTTCCCCGCGTGGACCTCACCCAGATCATCGAGAGCACCAGCCCGCTCTCCGTGTCGCGCCTGCGCCCGACCGTGATCATCGCCCCCCACCGGACCAGCTACAACCAGGACCACCAGGTCACGGCCGAGGCGGTGCACACCGCTCTGCGCCCCTCCGACAGGGAGCTGCGCCACCACCCCCGCCTGGTGCTCGCCTACGAGGAGGCCGCCGACCAGTGGCGGCTGGAGCAGGCGCCCTCCCCCAACCTCATCGTGGAACTGTCCGAGAAGGAGATGGGGGACAAACTCCTCGGCATGGAGCTGTACGGGTCGCAGAGCCACAGGCACCCGCACACCCGCTCGGAGTTGACCCTGCGCAGCCTGGCCGTCCTGCGGGGCATGCAGGCCGGTGTCGCCTTCGGCGAGGGCTTCCACATCCTGCGCTGTCTGGCCTAGCGGTGCCGGGACCCCACCCCGGCACCGAGACTCCCCCACCGATCCCATTTCGCGCCATCTCCCCAGTGAAGAAACAAGTCAACGCCTGAAAATGGAGGGGAAACCATGAAGGCTGTAGTCA